>CALCSP010000076.1 GCA_937893785.1 uncultured Verrucomicrobiales bacterium | reverse complement strand
GTCATTGCCGCTGCCAAGCTTGCTGGGATTAGTGCAGCCAAAGAAACATCTTCGCTTATTCCGCTTTGCCATCCACTTTCCCTATCGCATGTTCAGGTTGATTGCTGTTTGCATGAAGAGGGAGTGGAGCTTTTAGCCAGTGCCAGAACTACTGGCAAGACAGGTGTTGAGATGGAGGCGCTAACCGCGGTGTCCGTTGCTGCTTTGACCCTTTATGATATGTGCAAGGCCGTTGATAAAGGTATGGTTATCCAAGGGATAGAGGTTGTTTCCAAGGAGAAAAAAGAAAAGTAATGAACGTTGGAATTATCACTGTTTCAGATCGCGCAGCAGCAGGGGAGTATGAGGATCACGGAGGGCCCGCACTTAAGAGGGAGTCTGAGCGACGTGGTTGGCAAGTGATTGCCGATGCCGTGGTTGCTGATGAAAAAGTCGATATTAAGGAGACGATTCATTCTTTTTGCGCACAAGGTTGCGGTTTGATTTTAACTACTGGGGGAACAGGCATTGCCATCAGGGATGTGACTCCTGAGGCAGTGCGGGAGATTATGCGTCTTGAAATTCCTGGCTTTGGGGAATTAATGCGCATGCGCAGTTTTGAAATTACACCCAATGCAATTCTTTCGCGAGGACTGGCTGCGGTTGTGAAAAATTCTCTGGTAATTACGCTTCCAGGTAAGCCCCAAGGGGCGGTAGAATGTCTCGGTTTTGTTGAGGGGGCTTTGGCTCATGCGGTGAAGCTGTGTGTAGGAGAACCTACTTCATGCTAGGTGATGCTGGAGTAACTGTTGTCTAATTGCCATCCAGCCTTTTTGCCATTTCTTTGGAGGCAGCTCGCTTGATCAAACATATACCCGTCGCCGTGGCAATGATGCCGCTGGCAATGAGTATCCATTCAATTGTCGTTTTTTCTCTGTTAGTCCCTAGGCTTCCTAGTGATCCTATATATACATAAACGAAGGTTGCAGGAATCATCCCAAGCCATGATGCAATGACATAATGGGAGAATCGCAGTGAGGTGAGACTGAACATATAGTTCAACATTGTATAGGGAATCAGCGGGCTGAGTCTTGCAAGGATGACTATTTTCCATCCCTCGCTTTCGATGGCGCCCTTAAGTGCATTCATGCGCGAATTGTGTCCGATTTTGCTCAGGAACCAATTGCCTGCAAGTTGACGGCCTAATAGAAAGGCAGCGGAGGCAGCTATTGTTGATGCTATTGAAACGAGGAGAAAACCTTTCCAGATCCCAAATATGGCCCCAGCTCCAAGTGTGAGGATTAAGCCGGGAATAAGGATCACTGTGGCAACCACATAGCACAAGATAAAGAGTAACATGGATATCGCGCCCATGGATTGAATGTTATCAATGAACTTCTGTAATTGGAGGGAGGGGTATGGGTTTAGAATTGCCCAGATGATGATGCCGGTCAGTAACAGGGCCCACAGCCATTTTATGTAGCTTTTCTTACTGCTATCCATCATATGATTAGCAAGGCGTTAACATGGGCGCTCTATTGTGGGATTATTTTGCCTGCCTGTGCTTTTCCTTCGAGGGGCCGATGAGGAAGTAGAAAAGCATTCCTCCAAGGAGGCAGCTTCCGGCAGTAAATGACATTGCTCGAATCGCGGTATTGCCCCAGGCTTCTGCTTTTGTCATGGTTGCCAGAATCATCGCGGCTAGTAACGCAATCCCGTTAAGTGTTTTTACGGCAAAGTTAAAGACCCCCCAGTATATGCCGATTTGATCGCCGCCTCCACGTTCTTCAGCACAATCGACGATTCCTTCACCTTCCAGTCCCAATAGCAGTGCGACCATTGGCCCCCCGAAGGCAAAAAGAAGTGATGCCGTGATCAGTGGGGAACCAATTACTGTTTGTCCCAAAAAGCCGCTTAGTGAGTATATAACGGCAAGGCCCAGCGAGGCGTAAAGCATTCCCTTAAGCCATCCAATTCGGCGGGAAACGGCAGGCACCAGAAAGAAAAAGGGGATAGCCGTCAGCAAGAGTGGTCCCATTACCATGGCAATGTCCCCTTTGTTCCCGCCCAACAGATCCTCTGCAATAAAAGGGGAGGCGGCAGTCATTATGGTAAACGACATCTGTGACCCTGCAAAAAGAGCGATCAGTGCGAGGAAGCGTCGATGACTAAGTGCCAGTTTAAGGCTTTGCCAGAAAGGCAATTGGGGAGTGGTTTCGGCATGGTTTTTTTTTGGTTTGGAGTCTTTTGGTGCCGCAAAGTAAGGCATTGCCATGAGGATGGCTCCACCAATGGCAAACATTGATGCAGCGGGTGCATAGCCCAAAGCCTCGATGGCGCTGCCGCTGACAACAAAGCCAATTCCCGTAGCCGCCACCATTCCACCACCTAAAAGATTAGAAAGGATCCGCTTTCGTTTTGGGTCACCATTTGAATAATCCCCAACCAAGCTCCAGTAGGGAATGGCATAAAACGTATAACCGATAAAGAAAATAAACATGCCGCTTGCTGCGCAGAGCCAGCGTATCAACTCTGGCATGGTTGGGTTCGGTAAAAATGTAATAACTAGGCCTATTCCTGGTAGCAACAATGATATCCACAACAGTTGTTGGCGTGCCCTTCCGGACCGAGTCCATGCGTCGCTTAGTCTCCCTGCTATGGGATCTGTAATTCCATCAAAAATTCGAAAACCCAACAGAATTGCCCCCACGGCAAATCCGTTGAGTAACTCAGAGCTTCCATCTGAGCCGGTTGAGAACTTGGTGATCCATTGAAAGAAGAAACGAGCTAAGCTCATCATGCCGACCTGACCGCAGAAGAAAAGAAAATAACTAAAGGGAGACATGTAGTCAGGGGGATGAAAAAAAATGCAGAATTGATCGGAGGGTGTTCTCGTCAGACTGGTATTTGCAAGGAATCATCTTATGCCCATTGCGCTGATTGATCCGCGATTTTACTGGAAGAAGAATTGATAGCTAGGAGTAATGGCTTGCGAGTGTATGGGCAACTCTCAGGCCGTCAGCAGCTGCTGAGAGAATGCCGCCTGCGTAGCCAGCACCTTCGCCGGCGGGATACAGACCTTTGGCGTCAGGGCTTTGCATGCTCTTATTACGAAGAATACGAAGTGGGGAAGATGTTCGTGTCTCAACTGCGGTTAGGATAGCGTCATGGCGGTTGAATCCCTTGATCTGTTTTGCAATTCCAGTGACGGCATGTTGCATGGTTTTAACTACGTAATCTGGTAAACACTCGCGCAGGTCTGTAAGAACGATGCCGGGGCGGTAGGAAGGCTTGACTTTACCGAGTTCCCTTGAGGCAGCCCCTGCCATGAAATCGCCAAGCAGCTGAGCGGGTGCTTTGCGATTAGCTCCCGCAAGCATGAATGCGCGTTGTTCGAGTTCTTTCTGGAATGCAATACCGGCAAGGGGGTTTGTGGGATCTCCAAAATCTTCCGGAAATACCTCCACCATAAAGCCAGCGTTGGCATTAGCGTCATCCCTTGCATAACTACTCATTCCATTAGTAACGATCAATCCCGGAGAAGAGGACGAAGCAACAACAAGCCCGCCGGGGCACATGCAGAAAGAGTAGCAACCCCTTGCTTTTCTGCCGCGACCTCGGCGAGCGAATTTGTATGGAGCGGCGCCAAGTAGCGGGTGTCCACTTTGTTCCCCATAAAGTGAGCGGTCAATCATGGCCTGAGGGTGCTCAATGCGTGCGCCAACGGAAAACGGTTTGGCTTCCATGGTTATGCCATGGGCATGCAGCATTTCAAAAGTTTCTCGTGCGCTATGGCCAACGGCAAGAATCACTTTGTCGACACTGATTTCTTCACCTGTTGCAGTGGTTAGTCCACGTAAGGTGCCATTTTCCAGAAAGATTTCCTTAACCTTCGTTTCAAAACGTATTTCGCCTCCTAGTTCAAGGATTTCACGACGCAGTGAACGTAAAACCGTAATTAAACGGTCCGTTCCAATGTGCGGTTTTCCCTTAATCAGGATATCATCAGGAGCACCATGAGCGGCTAGCTCTTCAAGGACAAAGCGCACTGCGCCGTCGCGATCCCTGATGCCGGTATAGAGTTTTCCGTCAGAAAAAGTTCCGGCACCACCTTCCCCGAACTGCACGTTTGACTCGGGATCTACTTCGCTTTCGCCACGCCAGAAACGGGTCACATCGCGTGCTCTCGGTCCTGCCGCTTTGCCGCGTTCTAATACAATCGGCTTCAGTCCTGCTCGGGCAAGAGTCAGTGCAGCGAAGTAGCCACAGGGACCTGCTCCGATAATGACAGGTCGACTCCTGTTTGCATGTGTGTGGGTTGGTGGGGTGAAAACGGATTGATTGACTAGACGAACATCCGGACTTTTGGCAGTAGCTACAATTTCGGTTTCCCGGTTACCAACATCAGCCTGGACCGTGTAGATCAGGCGAACACCGCCATCATCTTGTTTCCTAGCATCGATAGCCCGGCGATAAACTTTCCAGTCATGCAGTTGGTCAGCCTTAATGCGCAATTTGCGCAGAAGGCTTTTTTGCAATGCCTCGTCGCCATGGTCCACGGACAGCCGTATTTGTGAGATTTCAATCAAGCTGCTACAATATGTAGGCAGTCATGCCGTTTGTCATTTTGCATTCGTCCTTGCCTTTATTTACCAAGTATTAAGAATGGTAGATATCAAGAATACAGGGGAGCCTGTGATTTTATTTCAAGCGAGATGCCTGACGTCATAACATTCAAGCCTTTGTACAAGCAGCGGGTATGGGGAGGGAGGGAACTTGCCAGACTTTATGGACGGGACTTGCCTTGCGGCAATTCGTCTATTGGAGAGTCTTGGGAGGTCGTTGACCGAGAGAATGACCAGAGTGTAGTGGATAGTGGTGAATTTGTCGGCAAGACCATGAACGAATTGTGGCGTGATTACCATGAGCAGGTTTTTGGACAAGGTGTGCCGATTTCGCATCGTTTTCCCCTTCTGTTGAAAATTCTAGATGCACGGGAACGACTTTCAGTGCAGGTGCATCCTCCAGTCGAGATAGCTCGAGATATGGGTGGGGAGCCAAAGACGGAAATGTGGTATGTGGCGCATGCTGATCCCGATGCCGAAATATTTGTCGGGATTCGAGAAGGAGTGACAAGGGAGATATTTGAGATTGGTGTCAATGAGGGGAAGACAAAAGAGCATGTGCACCGTGTTCCGGTTAAGGCGGGGGACTTTATGTTTATCCCTAGTGGACGAGTGCACGCGATTGGAGGAGGGGTGGTGATCTTTGAGATTCAGGAAAACAGTGATACGACCTATCGGGTTTATGACTGGGGACGCAACGGATTGGATGGAGTTCCCCGTGCGTTGCATGTTCAGGAATCCTTGAAGTGCATTGATTTTACAGATATCGAACCTGGGTCAGGGACCGCAGAGGGTGAAGTGCTTGTCCATTGCCCGCAGTTTAAAGTAAAAAGGTGGGAATTAGCGGTTGGCGAGCCGCGTGTTGTGGGTGGCGACGGGAAGTTTGCGCTGATTGCATTGGTAAGCGGGGAAATACGCTGCGGAGAAAGAAACTTTTCTGCGGGAGATTTTTTTCTCGTGCCTGCCGGCGTTGAAGAAAAACTTATTACATCCACAGGCGCTTTGCTTCTGCACGTAACTCTTAACCATTAGGAGGAAATAGCTTTTTTGTCGGAGAGATCTGATACAACATGAAATAACGTGAAGAGGATTACTTATATTCTATTTTTTATTCTCTTGGTGATCCTGATCCCCTTCGGGATTCAGCAGGTTATTCGTTACCGGCAGTTACCGGATTCCATTACGATAGCGACAGGATTGGAAGGGGGGCGCTATAAAATTATTGCCGAGGCCCTTGGTGAGGCAATTGAAGACAAATATGGCATTGAGGTTCGGTATATGGCTTCAACGGGATCAGAGCGTAATATAAGGCTGATTGACGACGGCAAGGCTGACTTTGCGCTGTTTCAACCAAACGTGATCATGGGTAAGCAAAGATTTCCCAGAGCAAGGATGATTGCCAACGTTTTCCCTGAAGTGGTTGTTTGCCACGTGCGTCATGATTTATCTTATGATCCTTTTCTTGAGAGTCCTGCTAATGGAGGAATGACCACTATTGCGGTTGGGGAGAAGGGATCTGGAGATTTGGTGACCAGTGGTGTCATACTGGATTACTTCAAGCGATCGTCATTGAAGTCAGAACAGTTATTTCTCGATTACACTGAAATTGTCCAAGGGTTTGGGACCGGTGAAATTGACCTTGCGCTCGTAACCACCGAAGAGAACGCGCCGGTCCAACAAGAGATTGCCGCAAAAGGAGTGACAAAAATTATCAGTATTCCTTTTGCGGGCTCCTTTGTGGCTCGGAATCCTGATTTTCACCATTATGTGATTCCCAGTGGGTTTTATTCAGTTTCACCGAAGCCATATCCGGAAGAGGATACCTCCACCATTGCCATCAATGCCCAACTAATTACTTCAGGTGAAGTCAGTTCTTCGATGGTGACGGCGGTAGCAGAGATCCTGATGGACCCAGAGTTTCTTGCACGTAACAAGTTGAATGATTTGAGAAAGAATGGGGAGGCTTACGCCAAGGCAAGTCCATCCCTGCCTTTTCATTCCGGGGCGGAGCATTTCTATGACCCGGAACTTAAGCCGCTTCTCAATCCCGATTTTGTCGACTCCACCGAGAGCCTGCGATCTTTCTTTGTGTCGATCCTCATTGCGATTTACCTTTGTGCACGCTGGTTAAAGAATCGTAAAAGGAGAAGATCGGAACATTTCCTTGATAAGTTCCTACACCGGTTGCTGGATATAGAAAAAGAGCAGGTTGAACTGGATGAAGCAGGTTTGAGTGGCGAAGAGGCCGTTCAACTGGAGCGACTTCTTGGCGAGGTAACTCAACTGCGCAGGGAGGCGCTGACTGCGTTTAGTATCAATGATCTGCAGGATGATCCGGGGATGGAGTATTTCCTGATATTGTCCAGTTCCTTG
>CALCSP010000075.1 GCA_937893785.1 uncultured Verrucomicrobiales bacterium | reverse complement strand
GGTTCCTTAAGCTTGGGATCCTTGCTCAGACCATAGGCCTCGCATAGGGCGATTGAGGCAATGCCGTGGGCATACATCTTGCCGTTGCCTGCTGCATTGCTGCTGAGGAACCCGTTGTCCTGTTGCTGAGCGATGAGCCAATTAAGCGCCTTGTTGATGTTGCTCTGGTATTTGCCGGGCTTGTTATGGCTAAGTCCCCAGCCGTAATAGCAGAGTAAGGCCAGTCCTACACCGGCTGATTCGTAGTTTCCATTGCCGCCGTGCTTCTTGATGTCCCAGCGTCCATCTGCTTCCTGATTGCGCGATAACCAATCCAGTGCGGCACCAATGGCACGCTCAGTTTCATCTGATCCGCCCAGCTGCTCAATTGTCTCAAGCGATGGTCTGCCACGCTGCTTACGCATCAACTTGGTAAATGATTCGGGATTCACGGTTTGCTTGGGTGTCTCGAGCTTACCCGGAAGGAGAGGGTCTGATTGAGGGTCGGTCCCAGGAAGATTGAGGTTCATGGAGGCAATGCTACCACTGCCGTCTAATTCCGGAGGCTGACCTAATGCTTCCAACCCGGTATGTGCCACGATTGTTTCACCCTCTGTGTCCCGGGTCTCTGCCGCTGCATCTGTGGGATTGATTTCACTGGTCTCAGCGTTATTGACGACAGCGGTATTTGCTACTTCGGCCTGCTCCTTTGTCTTTTCCGTTTCGACTTGGGGAACGGCTTCAGTGGGACGGAAAATATCGGCGAGCGGATTGGCGGGTTCTGGTGCCTCCTGAGTTTCCCCGAGCGCACGTTCATCAAGCTCAAGGACTTCAAGTTCCGGAAGAATGGTGTCCGGTAACTGGCTAAGCAGAGGTGTGACATTGGTAGGTTGCGGTGTAGGCTGGTCGGAGGTGTCCGTGTTTGCCTTGGAAGGACGCACGTCGGTGACTAGGGATACCTTGCTTGTTCTGGCTACAATAGGCGTGGTTTGTGCGTTTACCTGAGGCTCAAACTGCGGGATCTTAAAGTCGCTTACCAGTTTGTCGGTGACCAATGCCACCGGACTATCAGATAGCTGTGCCTCCTCCGGTGTGCTTTCAAGTGCAAGCTCCTCCTCGGCAAGGGCATCAATGCTGATGGCAATCTCGGGGGCTTGTAGATCACCTCCTTCCTTGAGTTCCTTTGTGATCATCCAAGATGCCAGTAACAAGAGTGCCAGCAGATGAAGAACTGCCGATCCGGCAAGGCATTTGTGGTAGAGGTTGGTAATGTCCTGCCAGCGTTCCAGCAGGTAAATGAGTGCGATCAATGCGGCGACTGCTAGCAGAATCCACCAGATGATGTCTTGGAGGAGTAATTTCAGCTTGTTCCACAGCGTGTAATCGGTGTAGCCAAAAACCTCACGGGTTGTAGAGCGATAAAGGCGATATTCGCCGGTGCTCTCACCTGTTTCCACAGTATCACTGCTCAGCTCTCTACTGTCGGCACTGAACAGCAGGTCAAATCCGTCCATGCGTATTGCCGGGTCGGTGATGTTGCCTTCGTTGATGTAAAGGTCCACTTTCTCCGGAGGCAATTCTTTGCCGCCAACAATACGACTGATGTAGAGGCTAAATCCTGAGCTCTCGTCACTGTCACGATCGGATGCTAGAAAGACATGGTCACCTCGACTGGTAAGAGCGGCCTGAACATCATTGTCCTCGGAGTTGAGATCATTGACAGCTTCTGCCTTTGAAAAGGTCGGGGGAAATGGTGTCTGTGCGGCGGGTTCGGTGGGCTGTTCGGGAGCAGGCTCTGCTTCAGGATCGAGCGTTTCCGACAGGATCGCTGCTGCGAAGATATCTTCACGGTCTCCATTGCGGTCTGATGAGAAGAAAAGGCGCTTTCCGTCTGAGGTGGGAGCTGGGCCAAGCTCATTGCTGACGCTGTTGACCGAGTCACCAAGAAGCTTGACGTTGCCCCATCCTGTTGGGTTGCGACTGGCAACGTAGATATCGTAGCCGCCGATGCCGCCTTCCCGGTCCGAGGCAAAGTAGAGGAAATTGCCGTCACGGGAAAAAGCAGGACCTCGGTCATTTTTTGCACTGTTTAGTGAGGCAAGAGGTTTCGGCGGCGACCATAGCCGGCCATCCCAACTGGAGAGGAAAAGGTCATCTCCGCTTTCCCCGGCTCCTTTCCTCACCAGAACCATCATGGTGCCGTTTGGCGAAAAGGCAGCCTCAAGTTTGTTGCCGGCCTTGTTGAGCGCGTCATCGCCGGTGGTGTCCTGTTTTTCCTTAGGTGTGGTAAAAACATTAGGGCGTGGGTTTTCCCAAAGTACGGAACGGTCCTTTCTCTCCTGAACATCTACACGCATTCCTTCTTCATCCGTGAAGTATGCCCAGACGTTTTCACTCAACTTCCCCCATACAAATGAAGCAAGCAATGCAACAATGACCAGCGCAACCAGGGCTGGAACAAAACGCAGGAATCTCCGCGGTTTGCTTTTTTCACCCTGTGTTTCGGCAGCCATAAAATAATTCTTTAAGTAGAAGTTTGCGTTATTTTAAGAGGTGCTCTCTGCCGGGGTTTTGTCATCAGGAGTCACTGAATTTTCAGTCGAGGAATCCGTTATTGATCCAGGTTGTCGCATTGCCTTGCGCACCAAAAAGATAAAAAGCCCAAGAGAAGCGATGAGGGCAATTAACCAACCGATATTTCGGACAAACCATGCACCTGAGGGCATTTTACTATAGTCGTATTTCTTGATTACCCGCTTACTTTTGGCGCTGTATAGACTGTGGTTATCGCCTTCACGATTGGAATTAAAAAGCAGGTGGAAGCCGGCCATGCGCACGGCTGGATCGATTTCATCGCTTGGACTGTTGATTTCCGGGCCAAGGTTTACCGGGGGTCTGGGAGACTCACCGCTTACTCTTGCCCGGTAAATATCTGATCCGCCTTCACCTCCCTCGCGGGAAGAGGAAAAGTAGAGGAAATCCCCGTGCTCAGTAATGACTGGCGCTTTGTCATCAACCTTGTCAGCACTTAATACCGCAAGGTGCTTGGCTTGCCGGAAGTGGATATCCTTGGGCAGGGATTCGCCCTCAATGACGTTGCTGCTTGGACCGGAAGGATCGGGCTCAAAGCCAAGTCCGTAGAGTGGCGTGTAGCGATAGTGAGCCTCAAGGCAGAGAGTGACCAGAGCAGTCATGATGACCTTGCCCATGGGGCCAGTGTGAGGTCCGTTGACATGCCATGAACCATCCGCAGCTTGGGACTTCAAGAATTCTTCATGCATTCTCTTGAGCCAATTACGCCAGACTGGTCCCTGATGCTGGTAGACAGCGAGCGTTCCATAGTAGGCGTAGTATATGTCTGCCAGGTTGAACCCGGCCTTGTCCATGATGAGCGCCGACTCGAATGCTTTAGCTGCGTTGGATGAAGAGCGGGTGAGCTGGGCGCAGAAAAAACCGACCGCGTTCATGGCATTTTTTCCTGAGTTTCTATTGCCGGGGGAGTCTGTATACCCATAGGAACCTCCGTCCTTGCCGCCGCTGACAATCTTCAGGAAGTTGCGAACGCCTTCCCATGTCTTTTCTTTGTGTGGGATATTGATGCCCGACATTTCGGCGCTGGCTAGCGCCATGACCATCCAACCACTAACTGAGAGATCGCCGCGCTGCTTTGGTTGGTATCGCCAACCGCCTTCTTCGTGTTGGGCCTCGACAATAAAGTCGATGGAAGCAACCGCGTTTTTCTTCAGTTCCTGATCCTTGGTTACGCCGTAAGCCTCAACCAAGGCAAGCGCGGCAATGCCGTGGTCATACATGGCATTATTCAACGGTCTTTCACCACGCAGGTCGCCGGAAACTTTTTGCTGCCCAATCAACCAGTTGAGTCCTCGTTTCACGTTGTCCTGATACTTGCAAGGTTCGTCATGTCGCTCGCCTCGACCATACAGGGCAAGCAGGCTGAAGGCTGTGGCTGCCACATCGTGTCCTTGGGCTCCGCCTGTTTTTGTGATATCCCAGCGTCCATCCTCTTCCTGCTGGGAAACGATGTAGGCCAGAGCCTTGTCGACGGCCGCTTCGGACTGGACGGTTCCGCCAAGCTTGGCCATCACTTCAGGGTCGGCCAGTGCGCTTTCCCTTAGGGAATAGAGCATGCTTAGTTGGC
>CALCSP010000074.1 GCA_937893785.1 uncultured Verrucomicrobiales bacterium | reverse complement strand
GTAAGCGGTTTATTCGTCTGGTTGTAGGGGATCGTGTGAAACTCGAGGTTTCACCCTACGATATCGATAAGGCCCGGATTACCTATCGACTGGGCTGATTAGTGGCTTAGCCGCTATTTTCCCTTGTTTCGTCTGCCATTGACGGGGTTAACAGAGCCTCGAGATAACTTTTTTCTCTTCGTCTTGCGACCCGGCTCCTAATCGCCTAGTCTGCACCTATGGCCAAGCAGGCTTTAGGAAAAGGTCTAGGCGCCCTTATTGGGCGGGTTGATAAGAAGAATGAGGACGATGTCGTCGCCTCTCCGGCGAACTCTGATCCCGAGCCAGGAGATCGCGTGATATCGGCGAATCTCTCTGAGGTGGTTCCCAGCCCTTTGCAGCCGAGAAAGCATTTCACCGATGATGCCCTTGATGAGCTGGTGGAATCAATTCGTGAACACGGGGTGATTCAGCCGCTTATTGTCCGCAGGGTTGGTGAGAAGCTTGAGCTGATTGCCGGTGAGCGCCGGTGGCGAGCTTGCCAGAAAGTTGGTGTGGCTACGGTTCCGGTCATCGAGCGTGAGGCCAGTGATCGTGATGTGCTGGAGATGGCACTCATTGAGAACCTTCAGCGTGAGGATCTCAATCCGATCGAGGAGGCGGATGCTTATGTGCGTCTGGCCAAAGATTTTGGCATGACTCAGGAGGAGATTGCCGGCCGAGTCGGTAAGAACCGGGCCACTGTCGCCAACTCTATGCGTCTGTTGGACCTGTCCGCTGAGGCACGGGAGCACCTGATTGGTGGCAGAATCAGCATCGGTCATGCCAAGGTGCTCCTCGCTATTAAATCTGAAGAGGAGCAGTCGCTTATTGCCGCGCAGGTGGTCAAACGTGGGTTGACGGTGAGGGCAACAGAGAAGCTGGTTAATGAGCACCTCAACCCGGACAAGGGGAGGGTGGTTAAGCCCGGCAGGAGTAATCAGCTTTCAGCAGCTCTGTCTGAGGTTCAGGAACAGTTGCGGGAACGCCTTGCCACTCAGGTTCAGATTCACCACGGTACAAAAAAGGGTAGGATCGAGATTGAGTATTACAGCAATGAAGATCTGGCAAGATTGCTTGATCTGATGGGGGTCTCCTGATAGATCGTGCGATTTATCCCGCTCATTCTGGTGATTCTTTTTGCAGTCGCTGCAGGTGTTTTCCTAGCAACGACGAAGGACAAGTCTGATGCCAGCCCCTTTTCCGGTGAGAGAGCATATGCCCATGTGGCTTCATTGGTCGGTCTCGGTCCCCGGTATCCAGGAAGCAAGGCCATTGTGGATGCCAGGGAATACATGATCGGACAGCTGCATCAGGCCGGTTGGCGAACCAGCCTTCAGGCCTTTGAGGATGATACGCCCAGGGGGCGCACGGAATTCGTTAACATCCGGGCGCGATTTCCGGCGGCTGACAAGGATGAGATCGACTGGAGGTTGGGTGGGGGGATGCTTCTTCTCTGCTCGCATTATGACACCAAGTTGATTGATGGTATCCGGTTTGATGGTGCGAATGATGGTGGATCAAGCAGTGGTGTATTGCTGGAATTAGCCAGTGTGTTGCGCAATACCCCAGACCTTGCCCGGCAGGTCGAGTTGGTGTTCTTTGATGGCGAGGAGGCCTTTGTGGATTTTACGGAGGTTGATGGACTGTATGGTAGCAGGCACTACGCCAAGTTTTGGCGTCCGGCTCCTGCCAGCGAGAAGCCGGCAGCAGCTTATGTCCTGGATCTCGTAGGAGATGCCCGATTGCGAATCGATCCTCCCTCCGATTCGCCACGTGACTTATTAGGTGAGCTTTACAGTGCAGCTGAAGCTGCAGGGGAGCGCCGTATTTTTGGGCTGCATCCAACGCCGATTACTGATGACCATGTGCCATTGAATGCCGCCGGCATTCCAGCTCTGGACGTGATTGATGCCGATTATATTAGCAGAGGAAGGTGGCATACTGCCGCCGATAACCTTGGCTCAGTAAAGCCCGAAAGCCTTGAAAAGATCGGACGTGTCGTGCTTGAGCTGTTAACACGGCGCTTTGGGGCTTGAATCAGTGTGTTCTTTTGAAAGTTTCCCTTGCGGATTAGTCCTGATTTGATTTACTAGGCGTCTTGTTTGCGGAAAACGGAGCCATGGGTTTTACCCCTTTGTCTTTCGGATAACCCGCGATAAAAGCGCCCGTAGCTCAACTGGATAGAGCGCCTGACTACGGATCAGGAGGTTAGGAGTTCGAATCTTCTCGGGCGCGCTTCTATTTTGTCTCTATGATTACAGACT
>CALCSP010000073.1 GCA_937893785.1 uncultured Verrucomicrobiales bacterium | reverse complement strand
TCGATTGCTAAAGGAAATTTGTGCAGGCGGCAAGATCAGCGGAGACACTACCACTCTTGAGGATTTTAAGGTCGTTGCAAACCTGCAAAAAAAATCGAGCTGAAAATACCGCAGATATAAGCAATACCACCAAACTCATGCAACCAACATGCATTAGCGTTCACCATTGAGCTAAACAGTGGTGAGAATTGACATTGATCACCCATATATATCTAGACAAAAGGTCGAAATATTTGGAAAGATTCAAGGTCTATAATCACCACTATAACATGAAAACAAAACTACTAACCATCCTGCTGCCTGCAGTTCTGCTTACTGCAGCATTGGCCGTATCCAATGCTCAGAAAGGCAAGAAGGAAAAACCCAAGCACGCAGACAAGATTACCGCATCTTTGCCAGCTAAGGCCCCTGCCAAACCAAAGACGGCGCGCAAGGTTCTTGTCTTTTCAAAAACGGCTGGTTTTCGGCATGGCTCTATCCCAACTGGCGTTGAAGCCATGAAGCAACTCGGTAAAGCAACAGGCGCATTCGAAGTGACCGCCACCGAGGACGATTCATTCTTTGAACCAGATAAGCTCAAGACATTTGATGCCGTCGTCTTCCTCAATACCACCGGCGAAGTCTTCAAGTCGAAGGAGGCCGGACGTGAAGACAGGCTCAAAAAAAGCCTTCTGGATTTCGTGAAGTCCGGGAAAGGCCTTATCGGAACGCATTCCGCCACCGACACCTACAAAAACTGGAAAGACTTCAATGACATGATGGGAGGCGCCTTTGCAGGACATCCTTGGCACACTAAAATTAAAGTTAAGAATCTTGATCCCAGCCACCCCCTCAATGCCGCATTCGGTGGCAAGGACTTCGAGGTTGCTGATGAAATATACCAGTTTCGCAACGGCACTGCACTTCCACAGGAGCGCCGTATGCTGCTGAGCCTCTCCGGAGACATTGTAGACAAGGGAAAAGGCCGATACGGCAAGGAAGGATTCTATCCAATCTCCTGGGTCGATAATTTTGGTGAAGGCAGAGTATTCTACTGCTCCCTGGGACATCGTGACGAGATCTACTGGAATCCTGTGATTCTCGAACACTATCTTGCTGGCATTCAGTATGCCCTCGGTGACCTGAAAGCCGACGACGTCCCTAAAAAGGTCGCTCTGCGCGATATTCTGCCTGATCTGGACATTGCTGGCAGATAAGGTTCGGACGATTTTATTAAGCGCGTAAAAGCACATGAAAACCCGCTCATTAACAGGGCGGGTTTTTTTGTTTTTGCTGATAGCGCTATATGCTGGACAACACTCCCGAAAACCCCGATAACCTGCAATAAGGTGGCCTAAGAGACACCATTGCTATCCCAATACAGATTATCATGAAATATACTTTTACTACCATCATTAGCGCTATTGCCCTTCTTACAGGAGCAGCATTTGCTGCCGACAAAGCAAACAAACATGCGGCAAAAACCAAACATGAAGCCGGCACAGAACCTAAAGCAACCTCCCCAAAGGGAGCGAAGGTCTACATCATCTTGCCCAAGGACGGCAAAACAGTGAAAAAGAAATTCGCGGTCAAGTTTGGTCTGAAGGGTATGGGGATTGCTCCGGCAGGAATCAAATTCCCCAACACCGGACATCATCACCTAATCATTGACGGAGCAAAGTTTGATATGGACCTCCCACTTCAGGCATCAGATCAAATCCGCCACTTCGGAGCTGGCCAGACTGAAGCGATTATTGAGCTCCCTCCAGGCAAGCATACCCTGCAACTAGTATTAGGAGATCACTTGCACCGACCACATGACCCACCGGTAATTTCAGAGACAATCACCGTTACTGTTGAGGAATAAATTACAAGCACATATTCCTCTGCCCGCAGCAGATTACACGATGCGGTGCCCTTCTTTGGCAGGGCACCGCTTTTTAAAGTCTGCAATAGTAACCAGAAGGCACTGAAATCATGTCCATTTCTGTCAATTTCAACGAAGCCGGCCTCACATCACTGGCTCTCGCCAAAGTGGGAAACCCATTGCGCGGCGAACCTCTATTGACTTCAAAGGCCCTGTGTCAGTTTGATGACGATGAGGCTGACCTTTTAACGGCCTGCTTCCTGAAATCATTCAAATCCCTCGAACTGCACAAACTCAGTGGGGAACGTGGTCCAGAGAGCAATCCCATTTTCGAGTATGCAAGCGCGGTATTCAGCAACCCGGAAGAATTACTTGATGCATCGTCGGAAATAGCTAAGCACCTTTTTGCCAAGTCCCATCATCCTAACATCAAAAGCGGCGATCTCTGCATTTCACTCATTGAGGGAATTATTGTCAAAGGCGAGGCAACCCGTGGACTTTGTATTATCAAGAGCGAAAATAAGGTTCCATTCCTGCAAGTTTCCGAACATGAAGGTGACCTTGTGCTGACCACTCAGCATGGCATTTACCCGGATAAAATTGATAAGGGATGCTTGGTGATAAACCACGGCAAAGATGAAGGATTTGTTGTGTACCTGTTTGATAAATCTGGAAACACCCATTTCTGGAACCGAGACTTTGCAGGTGCTGTCCCTGTTCGCGACGAGAATTACCTCACCAAGCGCTTCGGAGAGCTATGCGTGAACTTTGCTCAGAAGGGCCTACCTGAAGGCGTCAATGAGGAGCGTCGAATGGCTGTGGCCGGAAAAGCCATCGACTACATGAACAATAACAACGAGTTCGAAATTCGGGATTTTGAGCAAAGCCTTGATGACCCCGAGCTCATTGATCAATTTACAAGATTTCGTGAAGACTACGGACAGGAAACCGGTACAGTTATTGAGGATCAGTTTAACCTCTCTGCACCCGAGGCAAGGAAAGCCAAGAAAAGGCTAAAAGGGAAACTCAAACTTGATACCGGAGCTGAGTTACTCCTCTCGTCTGCATTCATTGATCAAGCAGATGATCTCCTAGAGCGCGGATATGATAAGGAGAAAGAAATGAACTTCTTGAAGATTTATTTCGACAAACAACTCCAGTAAGAACAAGAGGTGCCAGCGGCGGCTAAGGGGCGAGTCTTTATATTTGATGGCATCCTGCCAAAAAAATGGTAATGTAACTGTTCACCCCGTGTCGCCCTAACATAGCTTCACGGTATTTCTTGACCCGAGACACAACATGAAACACCGACACGCATTGTTCGTGACGGCGCTCCTTGCGCTGTCTACACCAATCATCAACGCACAACAGGCCAAGCCCGAACCCGCCAAAAATCAGGAGGAAAAAGCAAAACCGGCTCCAACTCAGCACATTGCCAAGGCGGGGCCATTCAAGATCGAAGTTGAACTCGATGCCTTATTCGCCTCCCCTGCTGACAAGGAACACAAAATCAGCCTAACCCCTAAAGCTTGGGCTGACATGACTGTCCTTTCTGCAGTACCTCACGGAACACGAGTAAAAAAAGGGGACAAGCTTATCACCCTCGACTTGGAGAAGCTGTCAAAGGCCATCGAGGAAATTGAACTCGGAGAACCCGCAGCAAAGCTTGCCTTAAAAATTGCTGAAGCAGAAGTTACCGCTCTTGAACAAACCACTCCCGTGCAACTTGCTACCGCACGCCGCAATAAAAGCGCTGCCGAAGAAAACTGGAAGTATTACGAGAACACCGCACACGCCGAAGCAGTGCGAGCCGCCCGAAAAAGCATTCAATTTGCCGAGCAGAGTTACGAATACTCCAAGGAGGAGTATGAGCAGCTGAAAAAAATGTATGAAGCTGATGACCTCACTGAAGAGACTGAAGAAATCGTTCTGAGACGAGCCAAAAACAGCTTTGAACGTGCTACTGAAAATCTCCGCCTGGCAAAAATGCGCATTGACCGTGACATCCAAGTCACCTTACCCAGGCAGAAGGATTCCAGAAAAACGGATGCCGAGACGAATGACCTAAATTATTCTTATACCATTCAGAGCTTGCCAAGAATCCTTGAGCAAAAACGTTACGCCCTTGAAAAGGCTCGCCACGATCGGGCGAAGGCATTAAAGGCCCTCAAAAACCTTAAGACCGACCTGGCGTCCTTTGATGTGCGCTCACCTGCTGATGGGATCGTCTATTACGGGTTCAGCAGGCGAGGCCAATGGGTCAATGCCGCCACAATCATCAAGAAATTGATCCCTGGGGGGAAACTGACCCCGCGCGAAGTGTTTATGACCGTGATCGAGACCGGTTCACTCAACCTTGCTGCCGGCGTGCCCGAGGAGAAACTTGGCCATCTCAAAGCTGGGTTGAAGGCAACGGCTATACCAGTTTCAAACCCAAAGCTTAAACTGAACGCTGAAATTACCCAGGTAAGCTATATTCCGGGCACTTTCTCAGCACAGTTTTCGACCGATGTCGGAAAACAGGCCCAGAACCGCAGACTTTACCCGGGAATGAAGGCAAAGTTGAAAGTCCATGTTGCCGAGTATGAAAATGTAATCACCGTTCCCAACAACCTAATTCAAGGCAACAGCGTATGGGTAACGGAGGATGGGAAAAAACAGAAGAAGACAGTAAAGAGGGGAGCCTCAAACGACAAGGTAACTGTCATCCTCAAGGGATTGAATGAAGGCGACAAGGTGACCACCAAATAAGCCGCTCTGCTCATCTCCATCGGTCCGCCCTATGAAAATTCCAGCGCTTTCAGCAGGCATTACCAGTCTGCAATGCATTGCCGTGATGACTATGCTTGCCCTCTCATGTGCATTTGATTGCTACGCTGAACAAAAGCAGGTAGCCACCCGTAAGCCACCTACACCTGATGAGATAAATTCCGCGATACAGCGGGGGGTCGAGTTCCTGTTAACCAACCAAAATAAAGACGGATCATGGGGATCAGCCCGTAACACCAAGGGTTTGAATATTTTTGCGCCCGTCCCCGGTGCCCACCACGCTTTTCGGGCTGCGGTAACTGCATTGTGTTTGAGCTCCCTGATCGAGACTAAAACGTCAAAAGAAAATGTGAAAGTAGAAGCAGCCATCCAACGGGCTGAAGAATGGATGCTTGCCAATTTAGGTTCTGTGCGTCGGGCTACTGGGGATGCCATCTACAATGTATGGGGACATTCATACGGTATAACTGCCCTTGCCCTCATGCATGAAAGAACTGCGGACGCTGCACGAAAATCTCAGATCAAGAAAGCAATCGAACATCAGATCCGTATGCTTGAAAAATATGAGAGTGTTGATGGTGGCTGGGGATACTACGATTTCCGCTATCAGGCCAAACAGCCCTCATCATCATCAATCAGCTTCACTAATGCCACCGCACTGGTTTCACTAAAGGATGCGGCGAAGATCGGCACCAATGTTCCGGACCGTTTGGTGCAGCGCGCTGTTGCATCAATTAAACGCCAGCGCAAACCAGATTTTTCCTATGCCTATGGCGAATACCTCAAGATGCGCCCGATGGCCGGCATAAACCGTCCCGGTGGTAGCTTGGGTCGCTCACAGGCATGCAACATTGCCTTGAGGTATTGGGGGGATAAAAAAGTGACCGATCAAGTTCTCGACACGTGGTTGGACCGCCTCTGGGCGCGTAACGGATGGCTTTCCATCGGCCGCAAACGCCCTATTCCCCATGAAAGTTGGTTTGCTGTCGCGGGTTATTTTTTCTATTACGGGCACTATTACGCAGCACTATGCCTTGAAGACCTCAAGGATAGTAAAAATGCCGCACACCACGGGGGACAACTTGCAGCAATCATCGTGCCTCTACAGGAAAAAGACGGAAGCTGGTGGGACTACCCGCTTTATTCATACCATCGCCCCTATGGCACCGCTTTTGCCCTTATGACACTTCAGCGCTGCCGGCAGCAAAGAGACTGAAGTCTGACAAGCAGACTCATTCGTCAAACTGGGAAACGAGGCCACTGACCGTTGCCTTTGCATCCCCGTAAATCATGCGACAGTTATCCCGGAAAAACAGGGTGTTAACCAATCCTGAAAAACCGGCACCCTGTCCTCGCTTGAGCGCAAAGACAGTCTTTGCCTGATGCACATTGATAATCGGCATTCCATAAATTGGACTCGACTCATCATCAACTGCCGAAGGGTTAACCACATCATTGGCACCAATAACGATGGCCACATCAACCGTGGAAATAATCGCGTTGACATCATCCATCTCGCACAACTGTTCATAGGCAACATCCGCTTCCGCCAGCAATACATTCATGTGTCCAGGCATACGCCCGGCAACCGGATGAACCGCATGACGCACCTCGGCTCCATTGCGCTCAAGGATCTCGGCAAGTTCCTTCACGGCATGTTGTGCCTGTGCGACAGCCATTCCATAACCCGGCACAAACACGACACTCTGTGCCGCCTCAAGGACATAATAGGCATCTTCAACACTGATCCCCTTCATCTCTCCCTCCACCTGCTTGCCGCCACCTCCCGATGTCGCCCCAAACCCTCCAAAAAGGACATTACCAAGTGTACGGTTCATCGCCTTGCACATAATGACTGTCAGGATAAGGCCACTGGCTCCAACCAAACACCCAGCGACCACGAGCACGGTATTACTGATCACAAAACCAGCTGCTGCTGCGGCAAGCCCAGAAAATGAGTTCAGAAGCGCAATCACTACCGGCATGTCACCACCTCCAATAGGCATCACTCCCAGCATGCCTATCAGCAGAGAAAGAGCCACCGTAGTCAGAAAAAGGAACTGAGCATTAATCCCCTCAACAGTAATAGAAAATAAGGCTCCAACAGCAACAAGGCCGACCATCACTAATAAGTTAAGCGCCTTCTGACCCGGGAAAACTGTTGCCGTGCCACCAATTTTTCCGGAAAGCTTCAGGTAAGCAACAATGGAACCGGTAAAGGTGATTCCCCCAATCACAATGGCCAAGACAATCACAATGGCTGAAAACCATGGTGCAGGCACTGCATTGTTTTCATCCAGTTGCAGATATGCAGACCAATCCGGCCTAGCCTTCTCATACTCCGCCCAGCCCACCAGAAGACTGGCAAGCCCTCCAAAACCATTAAAGAGTGCCACAAGCTCGGGCATACCTGTCATCTGAACACGCTTGGCAGCAATAAACCCAATAATTGCGCCTGAAAGAATACCCCCTGCTATCCATTCATAGCCAAGGTCGCTCCGTGCCAGTGTAGCGACCACAGCGAGTAACATTCCAAGAGAAGAGATACGGTTACCCTTGACTGCAGTTGTTGCAGAACCAAGCATCTTGATGCCGAAAACAAACAGTATCGCTGCAACAATGTAGGAGATATTAATGGCAAACTGCATGGAGTATCAGGAAGCGGGGTGAAAAACCGGTGTCGTCAATTAATCGTTTTTCTTGGCCTTGAACATGGACAGCATCCGGTCAGTGACCATATAACCGCCTACTACGTTGATAGTCGCGAGTACTAGAGCCGCGAAACCAAGCCATTTAGAGAGATTACCCTCAACCTGGCCGGCAGCTATCAGCGCCCCGACAATAGTAATGCCAGAAATAGCATTCGATCCAGACATAAGCGGGGTATGGAGTTGAGATGGAACTTTTGAAACAAGTTCAAATCCCAAAAAAGCGGCAAGCGTAAAGGTAAAAAGGAGCAAGATCAGTTCCATTGGTCTTTGGGTTCAGTTCTAATGATTTTTAAAACGCTCATGAACAATTTTCCCTTCATGGCTCAAGACACACCCCTTCAGTATTTCATCCTCAAGATCGATCGGAAAAGCCTTTTCCTCCTTGTCCCAGAAATGCTCAAGAAAATTACCCAGATTGGCTGAAAATACCTGACTTGCATGTGTTGCAGCCCGTCCTTCAAAATTCCCTAGGCCAATAATACATGCACCTCCCTTGGTAACCACCTCCTCATTGAGAATAGTACCCTCGACATTTCCGCCTGACTCGGCTGCAAGGTCAATGATAAGGCTCCCGGATTTCATCTGCTCAACAACATCCTGCTGGACAAGAATCGGTGACTTTCGACCAAAGACCTTGGCAGTTGTAATGACAACATCGGAATCAATGCAGACCCTTCCCTGCTCGTGACGCTGCTTCTCAAGCTGCTCTGGCGTCAGTTCTCTGGCATACCCCTGATCGGTTCCGCCAGTCTCCCCACCAAGATCAATTCTTAAGGCCTTTGCACCCAGTGACTCTGCCTGCTCAAGGGCCTCGGGACGAACATCAAATGCCGTTACGCGGGCGCCCAGACGCTTAGCGGTGGCAATTGCCTGCAATCCTGCCACACCGATTCCAATAATAAAGAACTTGGCCGGGGACACAGTTCCAGCTGGCGTCATCATCATTGGTAAAATCTTATTGAGCCGCTCAGCAGCGTAAATCACCGCTGTATATCCGGCAATATTGGCTTGGGAACTAAGAGCATCCATTTTCTGTGCCAAAGTCGAGCGTGGGATCATCTCAAGGCTAACCGCCGTCACTCCAGCATCGGACATAGCCTTCAAGATCTCAGGCTCATTAAATGGGTCCAAGAAACTGGCATGGATGGCACCACGCTTGAGCCTTGGTATTTCCCCGATAGCGGGTTTACTTACCCTGAAGACAAAATCTGCCCTTCCCAGAGCTGCATCTCGGTCTTCAATCACTTTGGCACCTGCGGATTCATACTCTGCATCAGGATGGTTACATCTCTGACCGATCCCATGCTCTACCTGTACCTCAAGACCGATGCCGACCAACCGTTGCACGGTTACCGGCGTAAGCGCAGCACGGGTTTCCCCCGGGCTATTTTCACGAGGAGCAAAAACAATCATTTTGAGCGGTTAGGCTAATGAAGCCCATTGATTTGTCCAGAGACAATTCAATCACAACAAAAGCGGTCGCCCTTGCTGGACATATAAGCTTTATTGGCATGGATAATGCAGAATCAAATACCTGTCTGGAAATTCTTTGCGTCATTAGCAGTCATTTTTTTGATAACAGCCTGCACACCTGACACACCAAAGCCGGAAATATTCACAGGGCAACATACCGGTAAAGCGAAATTACGGATTTCGAGGACTGAGGCCCGAGATATTGGTAAGCAAATATGGAACAATGAATGTTCCGGAACAATCGCCGGCCTCACAAGCTGGAACAATGGGGAATACTTCGCATCGCTGGGAATCGGGCACTTTATCTGGTATCATCGCGATAAGCGGGGGCCTTTTGAAGAAAGTTTTCCTCCCCTTGTAAAGTTCATTCATTCAAGAGGAATTCCGATTCCGCAAATCGCCAGACGATCGACCTGCCCTTGGAAATCACGAGAAGAATTTGAACGAGCCATCAATTCGCCTTCCATGGTTGAATTGCGAAAATTCCTGCACACAACAATTCCCCTGCAGGCGGAGTTCATCTTTCTTCGACTAGAAAACTCCCTTCCAAAAATGCTGGTAAGCCTTCCACCCAACAAGCGAGACACTGTCCGGAATCGATTTTATTCCGTGGCAGGCAGTGCTAAGGGGAAATATGCACTGATGGACTATGTAAATTTTAAAGGCGAAGGAACAAAAAAAAGTGAGCGTTACAAAGGGCAAGGCTGGGGCCTATTACAAGTCTTACTGGAAATGCGTATGCCGACGGTAAAAACTACTGTCCCCGGAGAATTCGCTGCAGCCGCAGACCGCGTCCTTACCCGCCGCGTTCAAAATGCACCCAATGATGAAAGTCGCTGGTTGCGTGGCTGGCGCAACCGGCTACAAACCTACCTTCCCTAATAGGCAAATCATGGAAAAAGTGGGAAACAACCTGGAACCTGTGCAAATACCCTCATCTCACAAAGGACAATTGTGTCTACCATTCTTTGACACTTCCCCAGACGTGGGGCATAGATTGCCCAACTCCAAAAAAACAGCATGGCAATTGAGACAACATTAATCCTCTTCAAGACAGATTGCGTTCAGAAAAACCTAGTCGGTGAAGTACTCAGCCGATACGAGGCGGAAGGATTTAAAATCCGTGGCATCAAAATGATGCAACTCAGCACTGAATTGCTTGAGGAACACTACGCACATATCGCTGACAAGCCTTTCTTTCC
The DNA here is from genome assembly GCA_937893785.1 of uncultured Verrucomicrobiales bacterium. Classification (GTDB taxonomy): domain Bacteria; phylum Verrucomicrobiota; class Verrucomicrobiia; order Verrucomicrobiales; family DEV007; genus CACIUL01. Next base: position 3,828 of record CALCSP010000073.1, on the reverse strand, counting down.
AAATATCGCGCAATTCATGCAGGCATGCCCCGTAATCGCATTGGCTCTATCGGGAGAAAACGCTATTGCCCGGGTTAGGGAAATTCTTGGGCCCACCGATTCAACAAAAGCTGATAAAGGAACCATCCGTGGGGACTTCGGGGTCGACATGATGACCAACATCTGTCATGCATCGGATTCACCCGAAAATGCAGAAGCTGAACTGAAGCGTTTCTTCAGGGAAGAAGAAGTATTTAACTACTAAGCTATTTCTAAGCCATTGCCCGTAACGGCGATTAGCCCGTCCATTGCCAATTAATCACCTTCTCAATGTCCGGATGCAGAGAATGGTGCACCGGACATGACATTGCAGCCTGCTCAAGATCAGCTCGCGACAGGTGATCAGGCGGCAAGGGAATTTCCAGATCTACGGAAATAGTGGCAATGCGGCGCGGCAATTCACCACTCATAACTTTGGTCACGCGCCCTCTGGAACCACTGATATCAACCCTAGCCTTTCCGGCTGCAATACCGAGTATGGTCAGCATGCACAGGCCAAGGGACGCCGCACAAAGATCGGTAGGCGAAAATGCCTCGCCTCGCCCATGATTATCCACAGGAGCATCTGTTTCCACCACTGCACCTGATGGACCATGTTTCGCACTGGCACGCAACTCACCCTGATAAACAATTTCAGCTTCAACCATAACAATTTTTGATAACTAATCTTTCAAGCGGACACCCTTGATAGCAAGCACAATCCTAAACCCAATAGCAGTGGAAGGCGCACCGGCCGCCTGAACATTACGGTAAGATGTAAAGAATAGTTCCTTGGCGGCAGCGTCATACCCCCCTCCTCGAGCAACCGCTCCATTCCTGAATCGATCTCCTTCCCGGCCCCCGTATGGATCAAGAACCCACTCCCATACATTGCCCGCAAGATCAAAATACCCGGCAGCATTGGGCTTAAAGCTTCCCACCGGAGCCGTATAGGCGTATTTGTCATCATACCCCTCCAAGACGCGCCCTTCAGGCAACCATTGCCTTGCAGATTGATCCGCGATATTGGCAAAACCTTTGAGTAGCGGCCATTGATCTCCCCAGGGAAAGATTCCCTTAATCGAAAGATCCCGCTGCCATGGTGCCTCTCCCTGTTCTCGCCCGAGCCCAGCGGCTACACTCCACTCTCTGTCAGTCGGCAGGCGATACTCATGGTCAGCATCGATTAATTCTTCCTGCCTTTCCTTTCTGCTCAACCATTCACAGAAAGCCATAGCGTCCTTGCGACTGACCTTCACCACCGGATGGGTCGCTTCCTGATTAAAATCAGGTCTAGGCAAGGAATGAATCTCCTTATGCTTACAATACGCATCAAAATCCTGCACACGCGTTTCGTGTTCAGCCATCATGACACCTTCACCGAGCGGAAGCAGCGTCATTCCCATGCCGTTTAGCCATTTCCGGTTAAACACCACGCTATTATCCTCACGCAGTGTCACAGCAAACTTGTGTGCTTTTCCCGGCTCCAACTCAATAGTTGCCAGTTCTTGCTTAAACCCGGCGAGGCGAATAACCACTTCAATAACACCCGGGTATCTCTTCGGTATCTCCGTACCCGTTGTCCCAATATATTCTCCATCAATGTATACACTCGCCCCTGGCGGATCCGAAGAAATCAAAAGACTGGAAAAATCCACCTCCTCAACAGATGAAAAGAGCACAAAGTTCTCCCCGTTGATTTCACTGCCTGTAAACCCATCACCCTGCCTATAAGCCATATCATTATTAAGTACATAATAATGATCTTCATCCAGATGACCGCTTTGCTTTTCCTGTATAGTCAACCAATCAAAAAAAGCTCTGGCCGTCTTACGGCTCACCATCACAGTTTGATAGGAATCTTCCTCTCCCTCCAAGGTAACGGCCACACGATGGAAATCGACGGTTTCCTGATGTGCATTCAGGAATAGCTCAAATTCTTTCGGGGAAAAAGGTCGTCTTGCCACATGGCGATTCTGAATATCAGGCTCAAAAAGTATACCCATTGAATTGCGCCACTCATTACCGGGTATCGGAGGGCGGTAAAACTCAAGCACACCAGCGTCAAGGTTCAGAGTTTCACCAGCCACAACAAAGCCACTCACTTCACTGTAACGGTAACCGGCCAACTCAATAATGAATGAAACCTCCCCGGGAAGCACCTCAGCTTCGACATAATCCGGTGAGGTGTAGCCACGAAATTCACGCCCTCCCCCCTCAATAATCTGGTATACCTTGGCTCCAGTCGGAGAAGACTTGATTTTCACACTGCCAAACTTTTCCGCAGGCGGTCGGGTGACAGGTTCTCCAACAGGTTGGGTAATAGCATCATTTGATTCATTATCCGCAGCAATTAACTGTTGCACTGCCTTTCCTGCCGTAAAATATCCCTTTATCAGATCATGATTACGACCAACAAAGGCAATAAGCGCAAGGATTCCACTGAATAGGGCAACGCGAAAAAATTTAGCCGTCAATGACAATGGAACGGCAATCCCGGATCCGCTAGCATGCAGCGCCTGGCGCATCTCCCGAGCATTTCCATATCGGTTCTTTGCCAATGGAGCACAAGCCTTGCATACAATGGTGTTGATTCGTCGCCATTTCCGCCGCTCAACCGTATCTCCCTTCAAAGGCGACACCTCTGGGAAATCCAGACGGTCGTGACCGCTACTCATCTCATAAAGTACCATTCCGAGGCTGTAGATGTCGGCAGATGGTTCACCAGGCCCTTCCGGTGGGGAAAATCCCTCAGTACCCACAAAGGTACGCTGACCACTAGCTGCCACCAGTCCCATGTCAGCAAGCCTGGGAACACCGTCAAAAAAAACGACATTAGAGGGCTTTACATCCCGATGAGCCAGACCGGAGCAATGCATATGGTGAAGGGCACCAGCTAATACCTCTCCCCACGCCGCACAAACATCCATCGGCAACCTCCCATTCTGGTTAATATCCGATGAAAGGGTATGCGGCACGTAATTCTCAGGATCAATGTCGCGCCCTGCTGCACGATCATCAGCCAATTCCATTACATAGTAATAAAAACCTTCCTTATCGTTACGACCAACATGCAGTATATTGACGAGCCCAGGATGCTTTAACGAAACCTTCTCAAAGCTCTTGATCCCCTCAAATTCACGCTCAAAGGTTCGGTCCAGCTCAAACCAAGCACGACTAACCACCTTCACTGCACGCAGTGCTCCGGTAACACTTCGCCCAAGCCACACCTCACCATAGGAACCCTTGCCGATTCGGCGAATGATCTCATGATCAGGAATTTCTGGCGCCTCGGCAGTCAAATCAGAACAGCTTATTCTCCAGTTTCCTGATCTCTTTCCTCAAAATTCCACCCACCCGATTCTTGGCGAGGTAAACTTGGGGAAAACTAATACCCAGTTCCTCCTTCACCTTGGAGGCAGACCACCTCTTGATAACATAACAATCATATATCTGGAATTGTTTCGGGGAAACCAGTTTCTTGACGACGGCCAAACCTCGCTCGGTCAAACTCTTACTCCATTCCTGATCCCAAACCTTCTCAATTTGTGGGCCATCGGGATCCTCGAGCCGCTCCAGAACGGCAGTATGACGTGAATCGTCCGGTGAGCCGGGATGCAACATCGCTGTGTCCTTTTTACGCTTACGAAACTGATCAGTGATCCGCCATCGGGTAAGATTCATCAACCAAGCCTTGAAGGATCCTTTCTTGGGGTCATATTTTCCCTCCTGCTGCTGACGAGCAATACACAGTATCGTCTCCTGAACAACATCTAGCGCCTGGAGAACAAAAGTTGTTGGTTGGTCGCC
>CALCSP010000072.1 GCA_937893785.1 uncultured Verrucomicrobiales bacterium | reverse complement strand
TTTTTTTCAACGTATTATTGAGGATGCGTTCCTCGGGGATTTAACAAGGGAGCTGAATGAAAAATCAGCAAGGCTATGCCGCAAATGGGCGGACAGGGTAGCTGAGCAAACTGGTGCCAGGCGTTATGTCGCAGGGGCGATAGGACCTCTTACCGTTTCCCTTTCACAGTCACCAGATGCGGAGGATGCGGGTTTTCGAAGCGTCACTTTTGACCAAGTGGTTGCGGCTTATCGAGACCAGATCAGGGGGTTGATTGCAGGTGGGTGTGACCTTCTCCTAGTAGAAACCATTTTTGATGCCTTGAATGCCAAGGCGGCCACCGTTGCCATTGATGAAGTTTTTTCGGAGGATTCACTTTCTATGCCGATTATGATCTCCGCAGCCGTTGGGTTGGGGGGTGAAACATTGATTTCGGCACTCAAGGTTGAGGCCCTTATTAATTCATTCCGTCATGTCAATCCGCTGGCAATTGGGCTGAACTGTTCCCTAGGACCTGATAAGATGCGTCCTTGCCTCGCAGAGTTGGCAGCTAAGTCAGACCTTTTCATTTCCGCCTATCCGAATGCAGGTTTGCCCAATCCTTTGGCTCCTACAGGCTTTGACCTGTTGCCTGATGACATGGCTGGTCATATCAGTGAATATGCTTCTGGAGGATTGGTGAATCTTGTGGGTGGGTGCTGCGGAAATACCCCCGAGCATATTGAGGCCATTGCCAGAGAGGCAGAAAAGCATCCTCCGCGGGCAGTGCAGGAGGTTGAGCCCGAGTTGCGCCTTAGCGGATCCGAACCCTACAACCATACCAGTGACAAGAATTTTTTGATGATTGGCGAGCGCACAAATGTGGCTGGTTCTCCACGCTTTGCCAAGATGATCAAGGAGGATCGGCTGGAGGATGCACTGGGCGTTGCCCGTCAGCAGGTCGAGAATGGTGCCAATGTGATCGACGTGTGCATGGATGAGGGGCTGATTGACGGGGTCGAGATGATGACGCGTTTCTTGAATCTAGTCGCTTCCGAGCCAGAGGTGGCAAAGGTGCCGATTATGGTCGATTCCTCAAGGTGGGAAGTTATCGAGGCTGGCTTGAAATGTCTGCAGGGGAAAGGGATTGTGAATTCCATATCTCTTAAAGAAGGAGAGGATAAGTTTCGGCAATATGCACGCATGATCATGCGCTATGGGGCTGCAGTTGTGGTCATGGCTTTTGATGAGGAGGGACAGGCTGCATGCTATGAGGACAAGGTCCGTATATGTAATCGGGCATACCGAATACTGGTCGATGAGGTGGGATTCAATCCACAGGACATTATTTTTGACCCGAATATTCTTACTGTTGCCACCGGCATGGCTGAACATGATAACTATGCCGTTGATTTCATACGAGCAACTGAATGGATTAAGGAGAACCTTCCTGGAGCAAAGGTTAGCGGTGGTGTATCTAATATATCCTTTGGATTTCGTGGCAACAATGTGGTGAGGGAGGCTATGCACTCTGCATTTCTTTACCATGCAATCAAAGCCGGCATGGATATGGGGATTGTGAATGCCGGGATGCTTGAGGTATACGAGGAGATTCCGGAAGAGTTGCTTTGCAGGGTGGAGGATGTATTGCTGAATCGCAATGGGGATGCCACTGAGGCTCTGGTTGAGTATGCTGAACAATTCAGGGGACAGGCCGGTAAAAAACGATCGGTTGATCTTAGTTGGCGGGAAGAGACGGTAGAAAAACGTTTAGAGTATGCGCTGCTCAAGGGGATTGTCGATTTTATCGAGGAGGATACGGAGGAGGCTCGCACTAAATATGGAAAACCGATAAAGGTCATTGAAGGGCCATTGATGGATGGCATGGGTATTGTTGGTGACTTGTTTGGTGCGGGAAAGATGTTCCTGCCGCAGGTCGTAAAGTCGGCAAGGGTTATGAAGAAATCAGTGGCTTACCTTGAGCCTTTCATGGAGCAGGAAAAGGAACAGGCTGAGGCTGCGGGTAAGATCATCATGGCCACCGTAAAGGGGGATGTTCATGATAT
>CALCSP010000071.1 GCA_937893785.1 uncultured Verrucomicrobiales bacterium | reverse complement strand
TATTCCCCTTCTGGATCACGTGCTGTAATGAGCCCAAAGCTATTCATGAATTTCATGAGCTTGGGAATGTTGGCCTGTGCTTTGTTGTCCCATACTGAAGCTGTATGGCATCCCGATTGGTAGGCAGCATCAACAGTTGGTGAAATAATGGTTGCCGCCATTGCCTCCAATTCTTGAGCGGTCATTAACCCCGTGGTATCCTGTGATCCAACGATATTGACTTCTACCCTGACATCAGACCCTGCGTGTAAAACGACTCCCTCGGTTACCCCTACCGCATTTCTATTGAAGATTTTTTCCACTGCGGTCAGTCCTTGACCGGGGTGGGAAATCTCCTTGGACGAAGCGAAGACAGGTTCTGGTTTTATGCCAAGTGCATTGGCTGCAAAGCTCTGAAGTTTTTTACCAAAGACTATCGCATAGGATCCGCCGGACTTGATAAATTCGAGTTTTTGAGGGGTTAAGGCTGAGGAGATGTCGACAAGTTCTTTTTCACCACAGTATAATTTTTTCTTTTTGGTATTAATGGTCAGGATTGTTCCTGTTTCCACGGAGTAGACTTGTTCCATGACAGGGTCTCCGTTTTCATCCAGAACGGGATTGCCTTCATGGTCGATTTTTTTCACCCAGTTTTTCAGGTCAATGCCAATTCCGCCGGTAACACTTACAGTTGTTAAAAATATGGGCGATATCCCATTGGTGCCTGCCACCACCGGAAAGATGTTTACAAAGGGGACGTAAGGACTCGCTTGTTTGCCAGTCCATAATGCGACGTTATTGACCCCTGACATACGCGAAGATCCGACGCCCATCGTGCCCTTTTCGGCGATGAGCATAACGCTCTTTTCCGGGTGTTTTTTTTGTAGTGCTGTTATTTCATTCTGGGCTGATTCTGAGATCATGCACTTCCCATGCAGTTCCCGATCTGAGCGAGAATGGGCCTGATTGCCGGGAGAAAGTAAATCGGTGGATATATCACCCTCTCCCGCGATATATGTAACGACCTCGATTTCTTCCTTTACGTCCGGAAGCTTCGTGAAAAATTCAGCTTTGGCATAACTCTCCAGAACATCCCTGGCAATTTCATTTCCTTCCTGAAGGGCAACATCGAGTCGTTCCGTGTCTGCTTCATAAAGGAATACCTGTGTTTTTAGAACCTTTGCCGCCTCTAGCGCAATTGGTAGATCATTGCCAAGTGTTAGGTTTAGCAAGACCTTTACGGAAGGACCGCCTTTCATATGCGACAATAATTCAAAGGCAAATGCGGGGGGAATTTCTTCGACTACTGCAGTCCCCAGAATGATCTCCTCTAAAAAATTGGCTTTTTCCGCAGCGGCACTGGTTGTTCCCGGGAGTGTGTTATAAATCAAAAAATCAAGTGACAGCTTCCTGTGTTTATTACCGGGATCTTTAATTTGGGAGATGATCTCGGCTATCAGGTCTCCGCTATCAATTGGTTTGGGGTTTAATCCCTGAGCCTTCCGCTCCTCAATCTCTTCAATGTATTCCAGATACATGTTAATATATGATTAGTGATTAAAGATTAACGCTAAATTCCATTCGAGCAGAATGTTAAACAATTAGGTTGGCGAGAACAAGTGGTTCTGTTGCTTTTGAATCAGTGGCCTGAGCCACAGAAGAATGATGAGATGGGAATAACGTTTTCAGGTTTTCTTGGGTTGTGTGACTGATCGGCATGATGGAGGGGCTCATATTGGTTCTGCCTGCATGAAGTTTTCGTGTGCGTATAGTAGTGATCTATTGGGCTCCGGCAAGTAGCGAACGGAAATGACTCCATTTAATCAGCAAATATGCGTGTTTAAGCAAGAGCCCCGCAACCTGGTTTACGCAGGCGCGAGGCTCCAAGAGGTCGTATTAAGCGTTGAATTTAGGTTTGTGGAGCAGGAATCAGTTGGTAGCTAACTCCGTAGAAATCCCGATCCCGGGTAAGAGGCACCAGAACGGTTTTCCGTGCGCCTGAGCCGGCAATTGGGTCGGCTACAACCTGCTAATCCCGAACACGCGAGCTGAGTTCACTGTGGGTATGTAGCCAATAGGTGATTCCTGCGGTGGCATGGAAGCTCACTTCAGAGAAGTTCTCACTTTCTCATTGTTAGTGTAGACGGATGAATTCTTGCTTTATAGACCTTTTTCCGGGTTTCATTTATTCCCGAAATTATAATTTGGTTCGCTGCCATCCTTGATGAGGGTTAGATTGTGATGATGCGTTTTATTATCTTTGCTCTTTTGGCACTTGTTGCATTCTCTGACTCGGCATTTTCTCGAACCGTATTACTGGAACGTTCTTCAGCAGGGTGGCGGTATGATGATGATGGGACTGCTGATGCAGGTTGGCAGGATGCCGCTTTCAATGATGATCATTGGAAAAAAGGAGCATCGCCCCTGGGCTATGGTGACCGCGGGATGGCAACCACTGTGGGGTTCGGTGAAGATCCGGAAAAGAAGCATGCAGCGACATTTTTCCGCCGGCATTTTGAGGTCCCTGCGGGAGGGGAATTTGTCCGGGTGAATCTTGCCCTGCGCTGCGATGATGGGGCAGCTCTGAGTTTGAACGGTAAGTCGCTTGCCCGCTTGAATCTGGGGAGGGGTGCGGTAACGGCAAAGACATTTGCCGAAGAAGCCCTGTCCGGTGAGCAGGAGCAGGAATTTCACCGCATGCAGTTACCCGTTGACTTGTTGCGCGTGGGTAAAAACGTATTGGCAGTCAGTGTTCATCAGGTGGGGACCGCTAGCAGTGACTTGGTGCTTGATCTTGAGATTGTTGCTCTGACAAAGGAGGAGTTGCCAGTGAAGGCTGTCGTGCGTGCCGAAGCTAGGCAGGCCATCAATGCCTATCACAAGAGGCATTTTGTGGCGCCTGACATGGGTATTCCGGATGGCTATGCGGATGGTGGCACCTACATGAAAATCAAGGAGGACGGTACAGTGGTCGCCACGCGAGAGGTGATTATGGTCGACAGGAAGCGTGACAGTAAGCTTGCCGGATATATTGACTTTGCCCGGACCAAAAAAGATTTACCGGAAGTTGAGCGTGCTCAGGTCTTAGCACAATACATTGATAGTATTACTTCACCCAATGGCCAGAGGGGACAGGCCGAGGCTGCAACCCGGCAATTGATGGATTACCGAAACAGCGAAATATTACTTGGTCAGGTTGCTGAATATTGTGGAGGAGGTGTTTGTCGACATCGGTCATTGCTTTTTAAGATCATGGGTGATGAGGCCGGTTTAAGGGTTGGACTGAGGCGTGGACACATGAAATCGCGTGGCAGGTTGCTGGGCAGGCATGCGTGGAATGAAATCACTCTGAGTGATGGTAGCAGGAGAATTGTGGACGTGATGAATCCGGAGAAAAACTTCAAGCTGCCACTGGCCGAGGAAGTTTCCCATAAGTATGCGGGTATCAAGGGCGAGGACTTATATGGCGGCACAGAAAACGCGACCCGCTCCCGGTAGTGGTTTCTTGAGGATAGTCCGGAACGGTTCTAGGATTCATTTGTGTTGCAGGTTGAACATTTGAGTTTTTTGGACTGGGGTCCTTTGAACTTTTCAGTTGAGGCGGGACAGTGTCTGGGTTTGAGCGGTGATTCCGGATCCGGAAAATCCTTGCTGTTGCGCGCTATTGCCGATCTGGATATTCACGAGGGGGACGTTTTTCTTCATGGCAAGCGCCGCGATGATTACTCAGGGGCTTCCTGGCGTGGAAACGTTGCTCTGTTGGCATCCGAGTCGCGCTGGTGGTTTGAGTCAGTAGGTGCTCATTTTCCTGAGGGCATTCATGAATCCGTTTTATCCAAACTCGGGTTTCCGGTTTCTGAGGTAATGGGCTGGGAGGTATCCCGTCTGTCGGCTGGTGAAAAACAGCGTTTGGCACTTGCCAGATTGCTTGTGCGCGGGCCCGATGTGCTCTTGCTTGATGAACCCACCGCCAACCTTGATCCAGGTGCGACTGCTCTTGTCGAGGAAGTTATTTCGGGATACCGGGAAGAGCAAAAGGTGCCGGTTGTCTGGGTGGGACATGATGGTGAGCAGTTGAGGCGTGTCGCAAATACAGCATTGCGGATGCATGGTAAAAAACTGGAACGATCTTGGTGAATATTATTGAACTTGAAGTCTGGGAGATTTGCCTTGCCGGTGCGCTTGTGGTTGCTCTGGCCGCTTCTACCTTTCTAGCAAGGCTTGGCATCGCGAGTTCGCTATTGGTTTCGGCTTTTCGAATGGTCTTGCAGCTATCGTTAATCGGGCTTGTTCTCAGGGAGCTTTTTGCAGCAAGTCAACCATGGTTAGTCGGTGTGATTGCCCTAGTGATGCTGTTGGTTGCAGGGCGTGAAGTATCTGCCCGGCAGAAATACCGTTTACGCGGAATTTGGGGCTATGGCATCGGAACCAGTGCAATGTTTGTGTCCTCATTTGCGGTATCCATTTTTGGACTAGCAGCTGTCATTCGTGCGGACCCCTGGTGGGATCCCCGCTATGCAATTCCTGTTTTGGGTATGCTGCTTGGTAACACGATGACTGCCGTAGCACTCAGCATTGATCGGTTGACGGTATCTGCTTGGCAGGGCCGAGAGGTGATAGAGGCACGACTAATGCTTGGCGAGACAGGCAGGGAAGCAGTTAGCGATCTGGTTCGGGAAGCGCTGCGTTCAGGACTGATGCCGGTCATTAACTCAATGGCCGTTGCGGGATTGGTTTCACTGCCGGGAATGATGACAGGGCAGATACTGGCCGGCAATCCGCCCGATGACGCAGTACGATACCAAATTCTTATTTGGCTATTGATTGCTGCCGGGTGCGGATTCGGGATGCTGATTGCAGTGCGCATGGCTGCCGGTCGGCTATTCGATGAGAGAGACCGGTTGCGGTTGGACCGGTTGACCGATGCAGGCCGGTCTAGCAGATGAACGGGCGGCGACTAAATTTTAAAGTAGAAGGTGGCGTAACTGGTTGCCTCTAACTCTTCGACATGCATGCGTTTGCCTCTGGTGTGCTCACCCCAGCTTTCCATGAAGATTACTTCACCTGTATTCTCATTATAGCCGGTGATCACTGAAGCATGACCAGGATCTGTTTTTGAAGTGGGCCACGTGGCCCGATCCGCGGTATTGGCTTTTGGTAAGGCCTGGCCTTTGGCGGCGGCACTGTGCAGACGATTCCTTTCTGAGCTGTAGCGGCGCCAGACAACGACAGGAAACCCTTTTTCCAGATATTTCTTGGCGCGATTAAAATCAAAACGACCACTGCGCTGGACACTTGCATCGGATTCTTCAGCAGCCGCACGATATAAATCGAGGATTTTAGAGCCTTTCGCGCTGCCAGTGTTACGGAATCGCGCGCCGGCGGCTAAAGCATCTGTGCTCATGCGCAATCCCAGGTAATGAGTGGCCATGCCAAGGGTACTCACGGCACAATATGGGCGCAGGCCTTGACGAAACATTGGGATGCCTTCAATGGATGTGTCTCCGGAACTGTCCTGAATGACATTGGCAAGAAGCTGTTTGCGGCGCTGGCGTTTGTCTAGTGATGCAATATCGGCATCAAGGTAATCATCAGAGATATCCTTTGTGCGTAGAATGATCAGGCTTATTGAATGATTCTCGATGGCTGAGAATCGAAGGGTAAGATCTCCCAGACGATAGTCTTGGTATGTATTTCTCAGCAATGCTGTGCGGCCGATAAGGGCATCATCAGGACCATCATCAGCCCGGTCTTCGAGTGTTTCGCAAAGCGCTTTTTCAAGTTGCGTGTAGCGCTTCTTGAAATCACGCTGGAGGGTCTTAATATCGGCATTTTCCTTATTGCTTTGATATCCGAAGAAATAGCCTGCATCTAAGTAAAGGGCTGCGATGGATTGTAGCCTGCCTCCTTGAGTGTTGGCAAATACCGCATTCGGTCGCTGCCCAAGTATCACGGGTTTGACGGCAAGTAATTTGACTTCATTGCCATCTAGGGAGGGAATGGACTTCCAAATCTGCGGCAACTTGTCGCCTTTCCAGATTGCTCCGGCGAGTAATTGCTCAGTGAAGTCCTCATTAATATCTTTCGGGTGGAAAGTGGCTCCAAAAAAATTTCCGCCGAAATTCTGAGGGATAGCAAATGCGCTTGTTAAGGCGAAAAAGTAAGAGCCAAGAGCGAGGAGGGAGAGTTTCATCTTAGGATTAATACTACTATGTGCCGTTTCTCATGACAAGTACGGCGGTTTTCCTGATGCCTTGTCTTAATTGTCTTATTCCTAAATGATCAATCTCACTTTTATTGTGGATTCCATTCGGGTTTTTGCAGGCGCCGGTCGAAAGAAAAAGGCTTTTCTGTAGACGGTTTGATCGTGAACTGCGCCGGGGGGAAACTTGCATTCACACGATCGAGTTGGATGCGTGTGATGTTCGGAGCATTTTCCCATGGCTGATCGACAATCCACTGGTGCCCATCTGCATGCAGGAAAAGAACGGGCTTTGCGAATTTAGCCCCAAGTTTGCCGAAGCGGTTATAGAAAGGCGTAAATGGTTTTTTTGCGTCCATTTTTCCCTTTGATTTGCTTATAGGATTAGCCTGACAGCAGACAACAGCAGCACTGACCAATTGCCTGTGCGTCATGAATTGCATCTCGATCCAGTCATTGTTCTCGTTGAAACGCCGGGCCCATTCTTCTTTATCGTGAATACGGCCACCAACTAGGTTGATTCCAATGAACAGCACACCTTTCCTGACAAAAGAAAAATTTTCAGGTCGGATTTTCTGGCGCTCAGTTTTCCATTTCACCTTGAAATTATTTTCCAGATTCCCGAGGTGTCTGGTCCAGTGTTTCCAGCCCATTTCTGGATCAGGGCGGTCATTCCATTCGTTGTCACCTGGCACTATGTAAGTGGGGATTTTATTGTTTTCGGTAAGGAGTTTGCGGATTGATGCGTAATATTCTTCAGTGAGTTTTCCCTTGCGGGCCATGTCTCCGGAATTGATGTCGCCTAGATGGACCAGAAATTCAGAGTCTTTGCTTCTGTTCTCTTCACGGATATAATAGGCAATGGCCTGCACATCCTCAGCAGTGTAGGGACCACATCCCATTGCCGAGAATACCAACGAGTCAGCTTGCTCAGCAGCAATGGTTTTGAGGGTAAGAGTGGCAAGAAAGATGGAAAAGATACGCAGCATGGATTGCAAGAGGCAATTGTTTGTAGATACTTAGGGGATGCCTGAAGCTGAACCTATTCTTTATTATAATCGATATACAGGAGAGATCGAGACAGAGTTGGTCTATGGTGAGAATTTCCTGAAGTTTACGTATGGTAACCCACTTGGAAAACTGGCACTGTCAGCTCTTGTGCGCCGAGCTTGTTTTTCGCGGTATTACGGATGGAGAATGCGGCAACCTGCTTCGGCACGTAAAATAAAGCCATTTGTTGTCCGGTATGGACTTGATGTTGCAGAGTTTGATGAACAGATATCCGAGTTTGAGCATTTCGATGCCTTTTTTGTAAGGCGACTCCGTGCTGGCGCACGCCCGTTTCCTGAGAATGAAAATGAGCTTGGGTTTCCGGCTGAAGGGCGGCACCTTGCGGTAGCAGATCTTTCTTACTATGATGGATTGTGGGCTAAGGGGCAGAAGTTTGATTTAATAAGACTACTGGGTAGCGTGCAGCTTGCTGAACGGTATGCTGGCGGAGCGGCGCTGATTTCACGACTGTGTCCAACAGACTACCATCGTTATCATTTTCCATGCGCAGGACAGGCAGGGGATACGCAACTGATGAATGGGTTTCTTTACTCGGTCAACCCGATCGCTTTACGGCAGCGGGTATCATATCTTTGGGAAAACAAGCGGTGCATGACTATGCTCGAATCACCTGTTTTCGGATCTGTAGCTTTGCTTGAGATAGGAGCCACCTGTGTCGGGAGTATCGTGCAGAGTTATACTCCAGGCTCAGTCCAGAAGGGAGATGAGAAGGGATATTTCCGGTTCGGGGGATCAATGTTCATGATGTTCTTTGAACCCGGACGCGTTAGGTTTTCCCCTGACCTTCTTGAGAACGGTGCAGAGGGACGCGAAGTTTATGCGCGCGTGGGAGATAGCTGTGGGCATCTCTGTGGCACGGAGTAAGTATGCGACCGTTGGGTCCTGTTCGCTCAGCAGGCTAATAGTCGCGATCAAGAAGGTAGCTTCCGATTTCTCGGAGGCGTGATGCCTTGGATCCCAGTGGTTTCAGTGCAGTTATAGCTTGCTCTGTCAGGCGTGCTGCTTCTCTGCGTGATTTCTCCAGTCCATGGGTCGATGGGTAGGTGGCCTTTTCGGTTGCTAGGTCTTTACCTGCACTTTTTCCGAGTTTCTCGCTGCTTTGCGTAATATCCAGTATGTCGTCGATGATCTGGAATGCGAGCCCAGTCGCCTGACCAAATTGGCTCAGGGCGTCTATCTTGCCCGGATTAGCTCCTGCAGCCATTGCCCCGAGGCGCATTGAGCAGGTCAGAAGGGCTGCCGTTTTGCTTTCATGGATAAAGCGTAATTGCCGCGCGGAGGGTTCTGCACCTTCTCCTTCCATATCCATGACCTGACCCCCAACAAGGCGTTTGCTTCCTGCGGTAAGCGCCAGTTCCTGCACCATTTCTGCTGCAGTGTATTTGCCGGCCGGCTTACTCTGGCTAATCACTTCAAAGGCAAGGGTGAGCAGTGCGTCTCCGGCTAGCACGGCGACAGCTTCTCCGTAGACTTTGTGATTGGTTGGTTTGCCACGTCGCAAGTCATCATCATCCATGCAAGGCAGATCGTCATGAATTAGGGAGTAGGTATGGACAAATTCAACAGCACAGGCCGCGGGCATTGCAAGGTTGTCATTGCTGCCGCAGGCTTCAGCAGCTGCCAGACAAAGGATAGGACGCAATCGTTTGCCTCCCGCAGACACACTGTAGCGCATTGACTCATGAAGTGTCTTCGGGCGGCATGATGCGCGTGGAAGGAAACTACGCAGTGCCGCATTGATCCGCTTTTGTTGTGAGGCGGTATAAGCTTTAAATTCCTTGGCGGGGTTCACGGCGATCAGATTAAAAGTTCTGCAATTTGTACTGCATTTAGCGCAGCTCCCTTGCGGACTTGGTCTCCTACTACCCAGAATGTCAGCGCGTTTTCTAGCACAATATCCTGACGGATACGCCCTACCAAGCAGTTATCTTTCGCCGTTGTGTCAAGAGGGGTCGGAAACAATCCTTCAGAAGGGTTATCGCAAACATCAACACCTGGTGCGGCATTAATGAGTGCACGTGCCTTTTCCACATCCGGTTTTTCGCGAAATTGGGCAGTTACTGAAACAGAGTGTGAGCGGTAGACAGGTACGCGCACACAGGTTACAGAGGCGCAAAGCTCTTTGTTATCGAGGATCTTTCGGCTTTCGTTTTCCATTTTCATTTCCTCTTTGGTATATCCGTTTTCCAAAAAGACATCGACCTGTGGAATCACGTTAAAGGCAATTTGGTGAGGATACACACTTGTCTGCACAGGATGCCCTTCGGTCAGTGCTTTTACTTGTGTCTCGAGTTCAAGGATTCCGGCTGCGCCACTGCCCGAGACAGCCTGATAGCTTGAGGCGATGATCTTGTCGGCATGCCACTCCCGATGCAGTGGATTGAGCCCCATTAGCGTGACAATCGTTGTGCAGTTTGGATTGGCAATGATGCCTTTGTGGCATGCTGCATCATTGGGATTAATTTCCGGAACGATAAGAGGCACATCATCATCCATACGGAAGGCGGAGGAGTTGTCGATGACGGTGGCTCCGGCCTCTGCGGCGAGCGGGGCATATTTTCGGGATATGTCGCCGCCAGCACTAAACAGGGCGATATCAGTGTTGCCAAATGAATCGCCAGTGAGTTCCTCCACTGTAAGTTCCTGATCCTTGAATTGGATCTTTTTCCCTGCTGATCGGGCTGAGGCCAGTAGTTTAAGATTTCCGATCGGAAAATTGCGTTGTTCAAGGCATCTGGCCATTTCCTGCCCTACAGCCCCGGTTATTCCGGCAATCGCTATATTTGGTTTATCTGGCATTGTTTTGGGTGTTTTATGCAGTGCTTGCGGGACGGAGATTCTACCCCGTGGTTACGCCGATGCAAACAGGAGAGAGAAATGATGCGGAAACTCTTATTGAGATTTCCATTTCTGATCAGCATTTGAAGGTATTGCAAGGCAACAAGCAACTTGCTTCTTTTGTGGTTTCCACTTCAAAATTCGGTGTTGGAAGCAGGGAAGGGAGCAATAAGACACCTTTGGGTGATTTTAAGGTGGGTGAGAAGATTGGTGATGGTGCGCAACTGATGACGATTTTCAAGGGAAGGAGACCGGTTGGGATTCATGATTTCAAGCAGGTTGTAGATAAGGATCTTGTGATGACCCGGATCCTTTGGTTGCATGGATGTGAGGAGCACAATGCGAATACCCGAAGACGATATATCTATATTCATGGGACAAACCATGAGCAGGATCTCGGTCAGCCTGCTAGCTTTGGCTGTATTCGAATGGGAAATGAGGATGTTGCGAGGCTTTTCGGGATGGTGAATGTGGGCAACAAGGTCCGGATTGTAGAGTAACCGAGCATCTACTTGCAATAGGTGCCGGGTTCGCTAGTTTTCCGCATAACCAACGACCAACCACACTCTATTAAACATACTCTATGAAATTGCTTCGCATCTTTTCACTCATTGCAGCTGCTGCGGGTTTCCTGACTCTCGGTGCCTGTAAATCCAAGGAAACAGTAGCTCCCGTTTATGCAGAACCTGATGCTGTGCCCGGTGCGGTTGCACCTGGCGCTTATATTGACAGCGGGAAGTAAATACATTTAGGCTGTAATGCTAATTCAGGGCGGGTGATCTGAGGATCACTCGCCTTTTTTTTGTACGCTGACAAACGGGCTCCCAGTCTTTAAAAAACGCCATGGCAGGTCAACTGACTTTGTAATTCCTATTCGTGTGTCGGCAGTAACCTCAAC
>CALCSP010000070.1 GCA_937893785.1 uncultured Verrucomicrobiales bacterium | reverse complement strand
TTAGTCCACTTAGACCAACCGGCAAAGCCATTACAATCCAGATAGGAAAAATGTAGTCAGAAGTGCCGGAGAAGGACTTCGTCTCGGAAATCTTGGTGTTCTGGGGAACAATGACATCAGATCGCGCGTCTGTCTCCGGATGTGCGGCAAAAGTGGCAGCACCTCTGATATCCTGCACATTTTCGATCCCCGTCCCAAACACCGCAGCCAACTCTTGGTCTCCGAATCCAGACTGATGCTTTTCCACAAAAAGCGCTGCCCCGATCAGCAGCATTAAAAGGGTCACCAACTGCCCAACAGAACTAAACAGGATTGCCTTGCCTGCAGCACGAGAATTGCGACAGCAGAACATACGCTGTGCTGCAAGCTGATCGACACCAAAAACCCCCATGTTCTGGAACGGCACGGCAAAAAGCGCTACCCAAAGCGTAAATTTCAAGTCCGCCCCAAGGCCAAACTCCGGATTTAGGATGCGCGTGCGCCCGAATTTCTCAGCCGTCTCCATCATCCCAGACCAACCTCCCTCGATCCCACCAATCAACCATATCAACGCAATCACACCACCAAGAAGAAACAGAGCAAACTGCATCACATCAGTCCATATGACCGTTCGCATGCCTCCCATTAGCGTCCATCCGATGGCAAATAAGCCAATAATGACAATGCATACCCAAAGTGGCATTCCGGTAACAACCTTTAAGGGAATAGCTGCCACCAATACACGTACGCTTTGCCCCAGTATACTACCTATGGTGAAAAACACAGTTGCTAAGGTCTTTACACTCAGACCAAGCCGTAACCCCATAAAATCATATGGGCTGTAGATTTCCCTCTGATAATAAACACGGACAAAAAATCCAGCCACAAGCACACGGGCAATAATGGAACCGATAGCCCATTGCAGGTAGGTGAAATCTCCATGCAGGGCAAATAATGTCCCAGGCACACCGATAAATGTCACACCGCTGATTTCAGTGGCAATAATGGAGCCACTGACCGCCGGCCATGGAATGGAACGCCCCCCAAGAAAAAAGTCCTGAATCGTTCCCTGCTTACCCCGCATTGCATGCCCCACCCAAGTCGTTAGGGCGAGATAGCCAAAAACCACCAGCCAATCAACGTGCGTGAAATACTCATGGATTTCCATCACTTGAAATATTCCCGCCTGTTTGCTAAAAGATCAACGGAGATTACCTCAATAAAATAAGCCAGAATCCCCCACTCGGACTATTATATCATACACATGGCAGATCCCACTATCCTAGCTCCCCTCGCCCTTCTGCTTAAAAACAGATTAACCGTCATCGCGGACCATGAGTTGCGTGATCGGGATCCAGCAGCACACCTTGAAGCGCTTAAAGCTGCATTTGAGGCAATCCAGCGGGAACATGAAACCCTAAAAGGTAAGATATCACCACGACTTGAGCATTTCCTTAGTGGCGGAAGCTATGACAAGGCGCTAGCATTTATTGAGCAGGGAACAGGGAACTGTAGCTGACCGCTTTGCGGGCTTGACCCTTGAGCGTTTCTGCATTCTTCTTGCAAATGTAAAACCAGAAAACCAAAATAAAGATTATGGCACACCAACTTCCTGAACTCCCTTACGCTCACGACGCGCTCGAACCTTATATCGATGCTCGCACTATGGAGATCCATCATGGCAAACATCACAATGCCTACGTTACCAACCTGAACAACGCAATCGCAGGTAACGCTGATCTTGAATCCCAATCAATTGATGAACTAATCTCCAACCTGGATGCAGTACCGGAACCGATTCGCGGTGCCGTACGCAACAACGGTGGCGGACATGCAAACCATTCACTTTTCTGGACCAGCATGGGAGCTGGCAAGGGAGGGGCACCCAGTGGAGCTCTGGGTGATGCCATCGATTCTACCTTTGGTAGCTTTGAAACCTTCAAAGAGGAATTCACCAAGGCAGGTATGACACGTTTCGGTAGTGGTTGGGCCTGGCTTAGCATCGCAAATGGTGTACTTGAAGTCAGCTCCACACCGAATCAGGACAGCCCAATAATGGATGGCAACACCCCTCTACTTGGTTGTGACGTTTGGGAGCACGCCTATTACCTAAACTACCAGAACCTTCGCCCCGATTACATCAACGCATGGTGGAACGTAGTCGACTGGGAAGTAGTTGCCGGGCGTTTTCATGCAGCAGGTTGAGATCAAAACGATCCATTCATGGCGGTTTGATCGTTGCCTCAATATAAATTATAGCGCCATTCATTTAACCACCGGGTAACCACCCGGTGTGGTGATGAATTATGGAATCATAAAGCAACCATGAACCTATTCCTGCCTTCATTTTTGCCATTAATATTACTCGTCCTTCTCGCAAGTATTAATCCCGGTGCAGCCAATCCTGATAAGGCTTCTGTTAATCTTTTAACAGTAAAGGAGAAAACAGAAGGCTGGGAACTACTCTTTAACGGCATCAACACTGAAGGGTGGAGGCGCTATGGTTCCGCAAGCGAGAAAATTACCGGATGGAAAATTGAGAACGGCACCCTACATAAGCCGGCAGGAGTTCGGGCAGGTGACATTATGACGAGTTCCTCCTATGAAAACTTTGAGTTTACCTGGGAATGGAAACTACAGAAAAAAGGCAACAATGGTGTAAAATACTTCATTACTGCGGAACGCGGTGCTGCCATTGGACATGAATACCAGATGATCGATGACACGATCGTGAAAGACCCCTATTCCTCCAACGCATCCTTCTATCTTTTAGTTAAGCCAAATAAAGCCAAACCCAACAAGCCAATGGGGCAATGGAACCGATCAAGAATTCTGGTTCGCGGCAATCATTGCGAACACTGGCTTAATGGCCAAAAGGTACTTTCCTATCAATGTGGAAGCCCAAGTATAATGAGTCGCGTCAAAGAAACTAAGTTTAAGAAATACCCTGGTTTCGGCATGAAAGTGCGCGGGCATATTCTTCTCACTGACCATAAGGACGCCTGCTGGTTTCGGAATCTCAAGATCCGAACTCTCTCCAAGAGCTGAATAAGGGCAAAGAAACCTACTTTGTGGAGTTCACCGGTAAAAATCCGGATCGGTTTCCCAAGATGTCACTGCATTGCAAACGGACTACCATTTCATTCAAGTCTATATTTTCAGGCAGAGAAATTTCCACTTGCCGGACATGCGGTTCCACTTTGGACACCCTCACAATCTGCTCTCTCTGCCTAGAGGAACCATCGGATAAAGTCACCGTAAAACCAAACTGAGGCAAAGTTGATGAATCATTCTCCCAAAGCACCTTTAATTTATCCTCCACTCGGGTGAATCTGGCAGATTGAATCTTAATGGGTTCATGCTCAGGCTTAACCGCCCCACGTTTGATTTCATGCCAAGAAGGATTTTGGGTCGTGGGAACGGTATTTCGGCCCCCTGCCGTCATGAAGTAAAAGGACCCCGTTTGATCTCGCGATACACCACCATTCCAGTTTGTTTTGAAATTAAAGGACCGCTTGCCCTTCTCTAGGTCCCAAGAATTCACCGAATACCTGCCCTTCCCAAAGGCAAACCACTCTCCGCTGATTTTGCGCTTCCATCCCCCACGATAATGAACCGTGCGCGATTTCACACCGGTCTCAAGCCAGTCTTCAATAAACGCATCAGTACCCCCCTGAAACAAAGCCTGCTTGACTGCAACATCCATTGTCACAAGATGGTTCCACTGGCCTGTCCTACCATTACGCACCCAGTAACCAAAAAAACTGTGATCGCCTACCGGCCAGTATCGCAAAGCGAGAGTATACCAAGTGTCAGTCTCCCACCCCAAAACAAAATTCCAAGATTTAAGACCAGTTCCTTCTCCACCAAACTTTTCAGTAATCGTCCCCGCTCCCCGGTAAACGGCCCTAATTGGTGCCGCATGGGTTTTGTGATCCCAAATGGAAAAAATATAGTTGTGCCCCTTAGGGTGAGCCTGTATGCCGGCATAACCGGCAGCATGCCCACGCCAACCAAGTGTTTCGTAGTATGTATATTTGGCCTCTCCGTTACCGGGCACACGCACCTCGTTGAGTATAATATCTCCAGCAAAGTTATCATCAAAGACTAGGTGTGAAGAAGGAGCCGCATTCTGGCCGGAAAAACCGACTACAGGAAACGACAGAAAACTTGCAACCAGTATCCATACCCGGATTTTCTCAAATAATTTCATATGATTATTTTGAATAAATCTTAGCGAGGAAGCAAGACTGACCTTTGCACATGGGTGCCACTTTTACAGATTTCTCTCAAGCAAACGGGACAGTAACTACCCCTTCCTTCCCCCGACAAAAAGAAACTGTACGGCATCCACAATGACATATTTACCGTCTGTTCCTGCAGTGCCAATGACCACGGAACCGGACCGGCCTTTCTTGAAGAAAAAAGTTCCCAATGATCTGAAAAGCCTGCCTATAGGTGCCTCTTGCCCTTCATTGACCATCACCTTCGTCTCCCCCGCAGCATGCTTGATTATAACTGGCACCGCATTGGCACGCCGGATATTGGAATTATGGGACATTCGCACCTCATAAAACCCTGTCTTGGGAAGTTCCGGTATAAAAGTTGCTGTTTTCTTTCCCTTCGCCTCTTTTTTGTCGTGAATATAACTGTTACCAACAAAGGGTGGAGTATGCACAGAATGCTTCCAAGTTCCAACCAGCTTCGCCTGAGTATCATCCACGACAATACCGGGAAGCTTTCTAGGGTCTGGCTTGATAAAGGGAATCATCCCGGGATTATCCACCTGGTGAGGTTTTGGCAGTGCCGGGGAATCGGCAAACCCATTGGAAAATATGACAAAAAGAAAAATTAGCGGCAGAATACGCACAGTGACCATTGCCAACGGTAACGATTGTTGAAAGAATGCAAAGCTAAAGACATGCTGTTTCAAGACGCATTTATCAACCGCATTGCATTACTCATCATTGCTTTTGCACCAACATCCTTGCACGGGGAGGAAAATGCCGAAAAACCACTGGAACGTTATACACCCACCGTACGTCTCATCGAACGTTGTATGCCGGCTGTAGCCTCAATCCAGACTTTCACACAATCAGGCACACCCGGAGTCTTTAATGTTGGGGTCGGCAGCGCATCAGTGATTCATTCCTCCGGATACCTGATCACCAACAACCATGTGGTTAGCGGGATTGCCAACGGCAATGTGGTCTTCCCAGGAATGCAACCACTGCCGTTCAGAGTGATTGCCGGAATATCATCGGAAGACATGGCACTCATCAAAGTGGAAGCCGGAAAAAGGCTAGCAGTATTGCCGATCGGACGCAGTAATGACCTAATGCTCGGTGAACCCGTACTGGTGATTGGCAACCCTGTTGGTCTCAATCATTCTGTTTCGACCGGGATCATAAGTGGACTCAACCGTGCGGCAGCAACCGGTGGAGCCTTTCTTCCTTGGTTGGTGCAAACCAGTGCCGCGGTAAGTGGAGGCAATTCAGGCGGACCGCTAATCAATGCACTAGGCTATCAGATCGGCATCATCACCTCTAAACGTCTGGACAGTGAAAATATCAACTTTGCCATCGCAGCCGACCGTATCCGCGAGGTTTTCTCAAGATTAATTGCCGCCGAACTGCGTTATGGGTTCAGGCTTGGCATCGAAATAGACATGTATCAATCAAATGCCCAAGTAAAGTCAGTCACCAGGGATTCACCGGGGGAACGCGCAGGTATCCAGTCCGGGGACGTAATCACTAAATTCGGAAAAATTGAGGTAAGCAATGGCTTCGACTTTCACATCGCACTAATTGACCTCAAACCGGGAGATAAACCCGAAGTGCAAATTAGGCGCGGTGAAAAACAGGTCACCCTACATCCTGAAATAGGTGTTCTTGAAGTTAGGGAACCCATTGCTGATAATGGCATGGTTCCCGGCATCCGCTTTCAGGGATATACAGGTAATTGGGATAGATTGCCGGATTTTGACCGGTTAACTCCTGCCTCCACAGGACATGTCGATATACCGACGGAAAATGCCTTTACCACTGAGGACAAAGAGAATTATGGGCTTAAATTCTCCGGGTTTATTAAGGTGCCGACCGAGGGACTATACGTGTTCTCGACTTCATCGGACGATGGCAGTCGCCTGTCTATTGGCAATGAAGTGATTGTTGACAACGACGGATTACACGGAGTGATGAGTAACAGTGGATTGATACGGCTCAAAGCAGGACTGCATCCCATCATCATCACTTTCTTTGAACAGGGAGGAGCCGAGAAACTGGAAGTCTCCTACGAGGGTCCGGGGATCAAGAAACAGGTCATCCCGAAGGAAGCCTACTTTATGCGCGAGGAACGGCCTGAATGACTTTTGGCCTTTTCTTATCAATGAGGAACCTAGGGAACTTTACGGATTAGCCGATCAATCCATCGGGAAGACTTGAGCACTGGCGGCCCCAGCATGTCTTTGAGGATCGCATCCTGATAGACTAGGTGTCCTGATCCGTAAATGACCAACACTTTGCGATACTCTCCAAGAAGTCGAGCTTGCAGCTTAATCAGGTGTCGCTCGCGGGCAAGCATCACTGCAATTCCCATACGCCGTAACAACCCCGCATTGGGCATCGCCAGAGGCGCCACTTCTTCAGGATCAATGTTTACTGCCCTGAAATCCCTGCTCGTTGTCTTTTTATACCAGGACTTGAAATCCTGCAGGCTCATATTTGATTTAAGAGAAAATCTCCGTTTCATGCGCGGCAACAGTTGCCTGACCCTTTGATCCAACTCAGTTCCAGGTTCCTCGCGACGCACCTGACCAAGGTGCCTGACCACAAGAAACCCTAGCGCATCCTCATCGTTACCCTCATTGCGGAGAGCTTGTGTCGTCACCGACGGCGGCGGTTCACCACCGATAAAAGGAATTCCATGATCATGCGCTAATAGTGCTGCGTAAAGGGGTTCTGGCAGGTTTCCGCCCAGCTTCATTTCTCTGGCATCTTGTAAAAGACTGCGAGGAGAAAAGCCCTCATCACTGCAAAGCCCCTCAGTAATGACACACTCGGGAGCAAACCCTTTGATAACAGACTTGATCAACCGATGCGTTGGCGAACCCATTCTCGGCTCATGACGCGCCGCAATAAAAACCAGTTCAATCCCCCCCTTCCTGTAATGCGCAAAATAGGGTGCCCGACCTCCCAACTGCCGATGCTCATCTCGACTACGCGCTTTCAGTAACGTAAAATCGGGAACCAACTCATAATGCCCGGCACTTTTCCCCTCTTCAATTTCATTTTCGCAGGCAACTTCCGAGACGCCATCTCTACTTAGAATGGCTAAAACAAAAACAATAATCCTGAAAAGCCTTATCTCCTTTTTTTTGATTCCTCGCACTTTGTCCCTGTAACCTGCCATGCCTAATCCCAAGAATAAATAATTCGGCTATAGTATGTAGTATCGAGATTTTCCGTGACGGCAGGTTCACTCTCAAATTCATTTCTGATACCCATTCGCATCTTCCATTTTCTGTTGCCAGAAAGTGGAAATACCAAACCACTATCCTGGACAAGACGATCATTTCCAGAACCGGTTAATCCTGGGACATAGGTAATGTCGGTCTTGACCGAAAGAAAATCATTGAATCGGTAATTATGGGCCAATCCAAGGTCAAGGGTCATTGAGGACTCGTCTTGCTTATGACTATCATAAGAAGTGTAACGGTAACCCGGACCGATTCTGGCAACTAGGGCATGGTCACTCTCATTAAGGAACCGATATGAAAAACCTCCGGCAGAAGTTGAGCGCAGGTCGACTGAAGTAATGGAATCTCTCTCGACTGCTGAGCGCACATACCAACCGATAGCCCCCTTGCGAAATACCTCGTAGGAAACCCCACCCACAGAACGGTCTGCTGTCTTACTACCATCCTTCTCCCGGTTTTCATATTCCGCCGATAGGGAAAATTCGTCATTCTCTCCCTTAAGCTTAGCTTCAAATTTCCCACCAATACTGAAATCCTCACTGTTACCTGTCTTGCCCAGCACATCAAACCCACCTGAAAAAAGCCACTTGCGCTTTGAGTCTAATTTCCGGAATTCTTCAAGGGCTACAGCGGGATCTTTCCCTGTAACTGGTAACACCTTGTCCACAGCCTGAATTGCCACATCATGAAAAACATCTCCGGATTGAATTCTGAGACCTTGCTCTCCCCCCTCTGCAGATTTTCCCACAAGTGCCTTTCCGCCGGCGACCCGGAATAAAACCTCCTCATCCGTGGTAAATGAAGCGACTTTTTTCTGGTCAATATTGACGGTTCCCGCATAGGTGGTTTCCAGTTTAATGGTGCCCTCCTCAATATTAAGAATCCTGCCGGTCAATCGCGACCCATCATCAGTCACAACGACATCAGCTTTCATAAACCCTGAAAAACACAAATAAATAGTGGTAACAATGAGGAATAATTTCATGGCAAGAGGAATGATTTACTCGTGGATAAAGGCGGTTTTGTCACTGATAAACTGACAGCAAATTGAAGGCTGTTTAGACAAGAAGCTGGGGAATCACTTTGCCAAACTCATCGGTCAGGCGAAAATCTCGCCCCTGGTGACGGTAGGTCAGGGATTCATGACCAATACCCAAACAGTGCAACACAGTGGCATGGAGATCATGCACATGAACCTTGTCTTCAATGGAAAAATAACCATAAGAATCAGTCTTACCATGGACAATGCCCGGGCGAATGCCGCCTCCTGCCATCCACATGGTAAACCCGTGAGGGTGATGATCACGACCGAAATTTCCCCCACCTCCCTGAGCCATTGGGGTTCGGCCAAATTCCCCACCCCATATCACAAGCGTATCCTCAAGAAGCCCCCTTTGCTTAAGGTCTTCAATCAAGGCGGCAATCGCCTGATCTACTGAGCGGCATCTTGCCGTGTGCTCCTTAACAATCCCACCATGCGAATCCCATCCCTTGTCGTAAAGCTGGATAAATCGCACTCCCCGCTCGGCAAGCCTGCGGGCAAGTAGGCAGTTATTGGCAAAAGAAACCGTGCCGGGGCGAGCCCCATACATTTTACAAACGCTCTCGGATTCGGTAGAGATGTCCGTTAACTCAGGAACCGAAACCTGCATTCGGTAGGCCAATTCATACTGGGCAATACGACTTATAATCTCCGGATCACCCACCGCATCATGATGATGAAGATTCATCCATCCTAGAAGGTCAAGCTGACGACGCCTCTCACTTCGCGAAACATTCTCTGGATTGTTTACATATAGAATAGGATCACCACTAGCGCGAAACTGTACTCCCTGATGTTTGGAAGGCAGGAAACCCGAACCCCAATAACTATCTAGCAAAGGTTGTCTATTCTGACCTGAAGCCAGAACCACAAAAGCCGGCAAATCACTGTTTTCTGTCCCAAGCCCATACGACGCCCATGCTCCCATGGCAGGTCGACCAAATCGAACACTTCCTGTATTCATGAACATTACCGCCGGGTCGTGGTTGAATGAATCGGTGTGCATGGAACGAATCACGGCGATGTCATCAATGACTCGGGCCGTGTGGGGAAAGAGCTCAGAAACCTCAGTGCCACTCTGTCCGTGCTGACGAAATTTCCATGGGGATTTCTGGACCAGTGGTGAAGCGCTTTTGATCATCGCGAACTCATGATTGCGTATAATCTCCTTGGGCATTGGCTTGCCCTGCTCCGTTTCCAGAAGCGGCTTGGGATCAAAGGTGTCGACATGTGAAGGCCCTCCTGACATGAACAGGTAAATCACCCGCTTTGCACGGGGAGGAATGGTTTTCCATTTCGCATCCTTATTCTCGGGAAAAGTGGTCGAGCGAGCTTCGCCAAGTATCGTGCCAAGGGCCAATGATCCGAGCGCAAGCGGGGATCGACCTACAAAATAACGCCGGGTGATGGCAGCATAATCGAGAGGATTCATTCGCGCGTCAGAGTTT
>CALCSP010000069.1 GCA_937893785.1 uncultured Verrucomicrobiales bacterium | reverse complement strand
CGTGGACGGCAAGCCTAACCGCATAACAGCTGTCGTGGTATCCACAATGCATGCTGAGGAGATTTCAACCTCAGAGATTCGTGAAGCATTAGGCAGAGATCTTATTGAAAAGGTTTTGCCAGCTAATCTACTCACCGAGGAAACCAAGTATCATATCAACCCAACAGGTTTATTTGTTGTGGGGGGACCGGAAGGTGATTGTGGCTTAACCGGGAGAAAGATTATTGTTGATACTTATGGGGGTATGGGAAGGCACGGAGGAGGTGCTTTTTCTGGTAAGGATCCTTCAAAGGTTGACCGTTCTGCGGCCTACATGTGTCGCTGGGTTGCAAAAAATATTGTTGCTGCCGGTCTTGCTGATCGCTGTGAGCTACAAACTGCCTATGCAATCGGCTATCCCGAGCCTGTTTCACTCACTGTGGATACCTTTAATACCAATACCGTGGATGAGGCAAAAATCGAGAAGGCAGTTGGTGAAGTCTTTTCCTTTAAGCCGGCAGACATCATTGCTCAGCTGGACTTACTGCGACCAATTTATCTCAAGTCTACCAATTATGGCCATTTCGGCAGGGAAGGCGACCTTGATTCGCTGAAATGGGAGAAAACCGACAAGGTGGATGAGCTGAGATCTGCAGCCAATTCCTGATTCAATCAAACCCCAAACTTACATTGCATTATGAATACAATCACAGAAACCAAAGAAGATTATAAAGTAGCGGATATCACCCTAGCCGACTGGGGTAGGCGTGAAATTGCCATAGCTGAGCATGAGATGCCGGGATTAATGGCAACGCGGGAAAAATATGCTGCTGAACGGCCTCTTGATGGCGTCAAAGTGATGGGTTCACTGCACATGACCATCCAAACTGCGGTGCTTATCGAAACGCTAAAGGATCTGGGTGCGGATGTGCGCTGGTGTTCCTGTAATATATTTTCCACTCAGGATCATGCGGCTGCCGCAATTGCGGCAGCTGGGGTTCCGGTTTTTGCCTGGAAGGGAGAAACCCTTGAGGAATATTGGGAATGCACGCTCAATGCGCTGACATGGCCGGATGGTAGTGGACCGGAACTTATTGTTGATGATGGAGGGGATGCCACTTTGCTCATTCACAAGGGGGCTGAACTCGAGGAAGGGTCTGATTGGGTGGAGGGTGAAAGTGATTCCCTTGAAGAGCAGGTGATTAAAGATCTGCTGAAAAAAGTTCATGCTGAAAACCCGATTAAATGGACAGAAGTCATGAAGGACTGGAAAGGTGTTTCCGAGGAAACTACTACAGGAGTGCATCGTTTGTATCAGATGGCTGAGCAAGAAAAGCTTCGGGTGCCTGCCATTAACGTCAATGATTCGGTTACCAAGTCCAAGTTTGACAATCTTTATGGGTGTCGCGAGTCACTCGTTGATGGTATTAAGCGGGCAACCGACGTGATGATTTCAGGTAAGGTTGCTGTGGTTTGTGGTTACGGAGATGTGGGTAAGGGGTGCGCTCAGGCTCTGCGCGGACAGGGAGCACAGGTGGTGGTGACTGAGATTGATCCCATCTGTGCCTTGCAGGCTGCGATGGAAGGTTACCGAGTCCTTACCGTTGAAGATACTTTGGGGTGGGCGGATATTTATATCACGACCACGGGCAATAAGGACATTATTCGTCTGGAACATCTCATTGCGATGAAGGATCAGGCGATTGTTTGTAACATTGGTCACTTTGACAATGAAATACAAGTGGATGCGCTCAATGCTACCGAAGGAGTCAGCAAAGAGAGCGTGAAACCACAGGTTGATCAGTATACCATGGCCGATGGTCGCCAATTATACATGTTGGCAGAAGGTCGTCTTGTGAACCTTGGGTGTGCGACTGGTCATCCAAGCTTTGTGATGTCCAACAGCTTTACCAACCAGACTTTGGCACAGATCGACCTGTGGAAGAACCGGGAAAGTTATGCGCCAGGGGTTTATGTTCTCTCGAAGAAACTCGACGAGGAGGTCGCAAGGCTACACTTAGAAAAAATCGGGGCAAAGTTGACTCTTCTCACTGAGGAGCAGGCGGATTACATAGGTGTTGCTCAGGACGGTCCTTACAAGCCCGAACTATACAGGTATTGATATCCTAGGCTAAATAGAGGGATACAAGTTATTCACTCTTTATGTCAGGAGGTGGCTAGGTTCCATGGTTGACGCATTGAGCGACTGCGCATGGAGTTCGCCTTGGCATTCCCTATGAATTCTTCTTTATCCGGATCCCAGTGCAGCGGGGTTTTAAGTCGCATAGAGATATTACCCAGATGGCAGAGGCTTGCACAGCGGTGACCTATTTCTGCAGGAAAATAGGGGTCCTTACGTGTTTTGACGCAGTCTAGAAAGTTGCGGTGTTCGCCACCCTTACAGGTATAGAGATGTAGCCCATTTTCAGGAATAGGTTCTCTGACAATATCTTTGTTACTTGCCTCCAGTCCAGAGTCCCAGCTCTTACTGCCGCACCATCCATCACTTCCGTAGAAATGCAGGCTTGTGCCTCCGCTTTTTACGTTGAGCTCAACTCCATTGGCATATCTGTAGTCAATTTCGTATTCAATAAATGTGTTATAAATACTTCCCTCATTGACGGTTCCTTTGCCGCTAACATGCTCAGGGCCGGTGTGTTCCGTGTCATTGGCCCATTGAGCTGTGTCCAATTGGTGCATACCCCAGTCTGAGAATTTACCTCCTGAGTAGTCCCAGACATGGCGCCAGTGTTGACGTTCAGTCCGGTTCTTTGTGTAGGGGGCGTATGGGGCAGGCCCTAACCAAAGTTCATAGTCAAGATCATTAGGAGGAGTGGTGGATTTTTCATTAGGGAAGCGTTGGCCAGCCGGCAGAGTGACCTTGATTTTTTCCAGCTTGCCGATGCGCCCGTTGCGAACGGCTTCAGCAAGTCTGTGGTAGACGAAAAGGCTGCGGTCTTCTGTGGAAGTCTGGAACACCTTGCCGCTTTTCTTCACCAGATCAGAGAGGAAGCGGCCTTCAGCGATGGTGAGGGTGGGTTTTTCGCAGATGACATCCTTTCCACGACGTATTGCCATTGCACTCATTAGCGTGTGCCAGTGGTCTGGTGTGGAAATCATGACTGCATCAATGTCATCCCGCTCGAGGATTTCCCGAAAATCTGCATGTTGTGTACAGCCGTTTTTCCCGTAGTGCCTGTCAGTGATGCCCTGTGCTTTCCTCATGCGACTTTTAAAAACGTCGCATACTGCAAGCACTCTGGCATCAGGCTGACGCAGAAACATGTTCAGGTTTCGGTGAATGCCGTGGTTGCCTGTCCCGATCATGCCTATAGTGATCTTTTTGCTCGGAGCTTCATTTCCTAATACGCTTGAGGGTATAATCGTCGGCAAGGAAACAGAGGTTGCTGCGGCAATGGACTGTTTGATGGCGT
>CALCSP010000068.1 GCA_937893785.1 uncultured Verrucomicrobiales bacterium | reverse complement strand
TGCGCAGACTGAGGAGGGTGACCCGCTTGAGATAGTGCGCAATGAGGAGGTTGTGGTCTGTCTGGGCTATGACACTTCACGCCATCGGTTTGTTGAGATTGGTGCACTGACAAAGGGGGAGCGTGAGTCCTTTGTGAACAGAGCCAAGAAAGCTTCATCTGTACGACATCCTGCCATTGCATCAGTCTTCGATTACGGAAAGGAGGATGATAGTTGTTTTTATGTGGCGGATTTCGTGGATGGAGAATTGATTGAACAGTTTGCGGCAAGGGTTAAGGCGGTTGCTCCCGGAACTGTGGTGTCCTGGCTTCTACAACTCGCTGAGGGCTACGTGCTCCTTAATGCTCAGGGACTATATCCTGTCGTTTCAAATGCGCGCATGAGAATGGTGGATGATAGCAATGCTTCCTTGGTCATTGTTGACCATGGCATCAGTGCTCCCGATGAAAGTTGCCATCTTGGTAACGAATTGGCTGATCAACTTGAGGCATTAACTAATTATCAGAGCGCGGAAGAAACACCTGTGTATCCTCCTGAAGTCGAAAAGCTCAGCATGGCCTTGCGCGGAATGGATGATCCGCTCGATGTCGTTAAAGCCCTTGAATCTGCCGGGCTTGATTGTGAGCCATTCGGATTTTCTTCGGGGCAGCGTCCGCGCCTTATACTCGAGAAACAATTATTCCCTAAAATCAGGCCGGAGCATGTTTTGCCCGACAGGTATTCTGTTATTCAGCGTGCAGGGGAGGTCTGTCCGTATGAATCTATTGTCGAAGATTCAGTGGATGGTGGTCTGTTGAGGGTTTTAATATTGCCGCCAGAACGGATGATCCCGGAAAGGGTGCTGGATATTTTCGAACAAGCTGAGTGCCCTTTCTTTGTAGAAGTTGCCGCCTTCTGGAAATATAAGGATTTTCGCCTCATTGCCGAGTGGATGGAGCCAGGTTTCACTTTGTCCGAGTGGGTGGACGCTGTCCCACGGTGTGATGCGGGACAAATTGCTGAGGTTTTGTCTTCTCTTGAGGACCTTTTCAAGGAAGTTGCAAGGTCTCCATCTAAGCCCATTTTGCACCCAGCTGACATCTTCTTTGTTTTTGCTGATAGCGAGCAAGAGCTAGATAGTATTCTTGGCGAGAGTCTGCCCGTTAGTCAGTGGCCGGAATATGATCTTGTTGTTCGGCCTCATCGTACGATTCGAGCCTTGACTGATATTGCCCATGGCGATGTTCAGGGCGGTGCTGATGAGGTGTTTGAAGCGGCCAAGCGAGGCGAATGGGTGCCGACAGGATTGATCGTTTCCTGGTATTTGAGCCTATGGCGAAGGGGGCTTGTGCATCAAGCAGAAGAGCTGATCGAAACGTTGCTTGAAACAAAATCTGCGCAGGCTGAGTTCAATGAGCAAGCGGACGAAGATAGTCGTCAACTCAACAAGGGAAAGCAAGTTTCGTTGAGTCCAATTGCTGAGGCGATGGGTATTATTGGTGATGACTCGATGAGCGAAGATGAAATCAACTCAAATCCAATTGCGCGGCAGATATGGCTTGGAGATGAAACTGAGGATTCTGCCCTTGAGGAAGACTACCAGTCAGACTTGGATGAAGATTCCTTTAATCCTGCGGAAAAGGCTGTAAGAATGCTGTTTCTTTTGCTTGCGGCTATTGCCGTATCCGTAGCCATTGCTCACTGTAGTGGAAAAGCCTTTTGGCTTTGATTTATTGCGATGATCACTGCTGAGCCCATTGGGAATGTGCGTGCTGTTCTTGGGGAAGGGCCGTTTTGGAATGCTGAGAGTGACTCACTATTGTGGGTTGATATAATGGGGAAGAGTATCCACGAATTTAAAACAGTTGATGAGAGTGAGAGGGGCTTTCAGGTGCCTGGAAATCCCGGGTGTGTTGTTGCCTGTGGAGAGCACCGTTTACTGGCTGCGATTGATAATGCCCTTCATTTGATTGATGGGTTTGGTGGCCCAATGCATCATTTTTCCGGAGTCGAAGATGATCCAAGGTTACGTTTTAATGATGGTAAGTGTGATTCACGGGGAAGGTTGTGGGTTGGATCCATGGACCGTGAGGAAAGTGAACCGCTTGGTAGCCTCTATTGTGTTTCGGCTCCGCCTGTTCCTGTCAGTGTCATGACTGGAGTCACGGTTTCAAACGGTATTGCTTGGTCACCGGATGAGAAGA
>CALCSP010000067.1 GCA_937893785.1 uncultured Verrucomicrobiales bacterium | reverse complement strand
TTCAGGCGGCTTCTCGTCGCGCCTGTAACGCTGAGAAAGGGAACAGAAGCGCTGATCCGTCGCGAAATTGATCACGCCCAGCAAGGACGGCAAGGCCAAATCAAGGCCAAAATGAATTCCTTGGTGGACCCCGACATCATCGCCCTGCTTTATGAGGCTTCCCAGGCAGGTGTCAAAATCGACTTAATCATCCGTGGGATGTGCAGCCTCTATCCAGGCAAAAAAGGGCTCAGCGAAAACATAAGAGTAACCAGCATTATTGGTCAGTTTCTGGAGCACTCAAGAGTATTTTGGTTCGCCAATGGCGGCACACCTGAGGCCTACATCGGCAGTGCCGACTGGATGCCCCGCAACCTCGATCGACGGGTCGAAGCGGTAACACCGGTTGAAGAACCGGCACTACGCACCAAGCTCGAACACTTGCTCGATCTCTATTTGCGAGACAATCGAGGCGCATGGGACATGCAAAGCGACGGCAGCTTCATTCAGCGCCAACCCAAGAAAGGAGAACAAGAATGCAATTCTCAGGTTGCACTGATTGACCTCTGGCGCAAGGGTCTTCCTGCCAGTTAACCAATGAGGGAGCAGCCCAAGGTCTTTTCTCGTATTGCCTGATACGGAAACATGTAGCGCGTATCTCTTCTCGAACCAGGACAAATATCAAAATCTTCTTGAAGAAAACTCTGCCCTGTTCAACTCCTGAAAATCTTCGGATTCGCAACGGTTGTTCAGCAGATGCGGTGCTAAGTTCAGCCCAAATTCATCTCAGGAGACCAGGGTGATGGGGATCCCTCTGGAGTCTTCCGGCTCAGCTGCAAAAGGCAGCCGGAAGCAACCTGCTCTGCCTTCAACGGCGCGGCGCTCAACTTCGCGCCAAAATGGCAGGCTTGCAACCGACTCAATTGGTTATTACCTCAGCAGTATTGGTCGAGTTCCGCTGCTCACTCCTGCTGAAGAAATTGAGTTAGCTCATCACGTTCAAGCGATGAAAGAACTTCAGCAAGGTCCTGCTGAAGATTTAACGATTCGAGATAAACATAAAATACGGATGGGCAAAAGAGCTCGGGACAGAATGATGGCAGCTAATTTACGGCTTGTTGTAAGTGTTGCCAAAAAATATCAAAACCAAGGATTAGAACTTCTCGATCTTGTGCAGGAGGGTGCCATTGGTCTGGAGCGGGCTGTTGATAAGTTTGATCCAGCGATGGGATATAAATTCTCGACTTACGCCTATTGGTGGATCCGTCAAGGCATGACCCGTGCCATCGATAACAGTGCACGAACGATCCGACTTCCTATTCATATCAGTGAAAAGCTATCGAAGATGCGTCGCATCTCCCGTGAACTCTCACACCGTTTCGGGCGTCAACCC
>CALCSP010000066.1 GCA_937893785.1 uncultured Verrucomicrobiales bacterium | reverse complement strand
TCTTCTCCAAAAAAGGGTTAACACTTTATTTTCCAAAGCTTTGGTTTCAAGGTCGGTTTTATATGGGGGAGATCCCTCTCCGTCAAGCCCCTCAGTCGCCTATATGGAAAAAACCTGCACCGGTGTGCAAATAATGAAATATAAAAAAAACCGCCGTGAGCAACTAATAAGGAGGGGGAGTGAGAAGTTTTATGGTGTTGCTACCGACAGTTAAAACAGCAATCTGTTTAAGTAGACTATCCCAGAAAAATACCTCAACTACTAAACACGTCTGTTCACATAAATGTCAGTGCTATTCATACTTGTTTGATTTCAAAAATGTGAGAATCAATACATAAATTAAAAGCTTCAATAACGCTAAACTAGCGTAAACACACCACATTTAGTCGTGAACGAATGGGGAAGTGCTACTATGTAAGTGATTCGGACACGTTATGTTCGATTTATGTTCTTTTTCTCCTATTTTTTTCGGTTTTGCAAGCATCACACTTGCAAATTCCCCCCTCCTATGACCAGATTGTCTTTCATGTCTTCCAACTCTTCTCATGTGTCTAGTCCTGTAACGGCTGTATTGGGTCCAACCAATACAGGCAAAACCCACTTAGCTATTGAACGAATGCTCGGTTATGAAACTGGCATGATTGGTTTTCCACTGCGTCTACTGGCGCGGGAAGTTTATGACCGTATTGTAAAGCTAAAAGGCGCTGGTCAAGTTGCATTGATTACGGGTGAAGAAAAGATATTACCACCAGATCCTGCCTATTATATCTGCACCGTAGAGGCCATGCCCATTAGTAAGTCGGTTGATTTTATGGCAATTGATGAAATTCAACTCGCGGCTGATGCCGAGAGGGGGCATATTTTTACCGACCGCCTACTCCATGCGCGCGGTAATCAAGAGACCATGCTGCTCGGTGCTGCGACGATGGTTCCTATGATTAAGCAACTACTCCCAAAGGCACATATTATCTCACGACCCCGGCTGTCCACACTCAGCTATGCCGGCTCGAAAAAACTATCCCGTCTCCCCCGACGCACCGCTATTACCTCTTTCTCGGTAGATAGTGTATACGCGATAGCCGAAGTTGTGCGCCAGCAAAAAGGTGGCGCAGCAGTTGTTATGGGGGCTTTAAGCCCACGGACACGAAATGCACAAGTCGATATGTATCAGTCGGGGGAAGTTGACTTCATTGTTGCTACGGATGCGATTGGCATGGGGCTTAATATGGATGTGGATCATGTCGCATTTGCACAGACGCGAAAATTCGACGGTAGAAACCACCGCGAATTGGTAGCCGCAGAACTCGCTCAAGTTGCCGGACGCGCCGGACGCCATACTTCTGACGGTACTTTTGGTGTGACGGGCGAAATGCCGGCGCTTGAGGACTCATTGGTCGAGCAAATTGAAAACAACATATTTGAACCAATACGACGGCTTATGTGGCGTAACCCCAATCTGGATTTCTCCTCAGTTGAAGCGTTGAAAATTTCTCTTGAAGCATCACCTCCCACCAGAGGGCTAATACGTGTCCCCATTACGATTGATATGCAGGCTCTGAATATGATGACGACTGACCCCTCTATCAAAGACCGTGCTGTGGACGAAAACAGCATTCGGTTACTCTGGGAAGTGGCGCAAATTCCTGACTTTAGAAAAACAATTATTGGGGAACACGCTTCCATTTTAGGCGATATATTTTTGTTCTTATCTGGTGATCAAGCCACACTTCCTGCAAAATGGATAGAAGAACGCATCGCCAGATGCGACAGAACTGACGGCGACCTTGATACTCTTGGTTCCCGTCTTGCACATATCCGAACCTGGACTTATGTCACCCAAAAAAATGGATGGGTTGAAAACCAGCGTTACTGGCAGGCACAGGCACGCCAGGTAGAAGACAAACTCTCCGATGCCTTGCATCAGGGCTTGATGAAACAATTTGTGGACACAAGGTCATCCATTTTATTAAAACGATTACAGGGACGCGATGAAGCCGAGGCTGAAATTGATGCTATGGGTGATGTGCATGTTGAAGGTGAATATGCAGGCCGTATTGAAGGGTTACACTTTACGAAAGACAATCGTATGACCAACTCCCCGCCCCGAACTGTAAGAGCCGCTATCGAAAAAGTCGTCGGACAAGAACTCCGTAACCGCGCTAGCGAGCTTGCAGCCTGTTCGGATGATGAATTAAAGCTCAATGAACAAGGCGAAATCTTCTGGCACCAATCCTGTATTGCTAAACTCGTAGCTGGGCGTAACTTGCTGTCGCCTGAAATCAAATTGCTCGCTGATGAAAGCCTTGTCAGTTCACCGCGCAATCAAATTGAAGCAAGATTGGCAGCCTTTGTAAGACGCCATATGGATACATTACTCGCGCCACTTATCACCATGAAATATGACGAAAGTCTCAACGGGTTGGCCCGAGGGCTAGCGTTCCAAATTGTTGAACATGGAGGGCACATTCCCCGCGCCAACATAGCAGAAACATTATCAGAAATAGACCAGCCTGCACGAGCAGGATTAAGAAAGCTCGGCCTGCGTTTTGGCACTTATGATGTTTTTATGCCTGCGCTCTTAAAACCCGGTCCCGCACGTGGACTGGCTATGCTTTGGTCCCATTTCAATAACCGCAATGCTGTGGAGGATCTGGCACTTGCACCTGCACCGGGGTTAACCTCCTGTGTGCGTCAGGGTGAGCTCCCCGACGGGTTTTATCGATCTCTGGGCTTCAGGATTTATGGCAAACGTGCCATCCGGCTGGATATGCTGGAAAGATTGGCAGACCTTATTCGCAAGGCTATTGAAGCTAATAACGAAAATAATGAATTCGAAATAACAGCGGATATGGTTTCCCTCATGGGGTGCAGTCACGAGGAAATGGCAGAAATTCTCAAAGGACTTGGCTATGGTTCCAAGCCAAAACATCAAGAGGAAACCAAATCAGTTAATGAAGATGCCGACAATCAAACCCCAAATGGTGACTTAGTTGAAAATGATCCAGGTGAAGAAAAACCAAAAGAAGACAACGAACAAAAAGTCACCTTGCTTTGGTTTCCTAAAAAGCGGCCTACACGCAAAGCTAAACTCAAAAAGAAGACCACGAAAAATAAAAATGCAGTTAAAAAGAGCTTACAAAAACAGGATAAAAGACGTTACAAATCCCCCTCAAAAAAAAACTATGAAAAGAAAATGGATC
>CALCSP010000065.1 GCA_937893785.1 uncultured Verrucomicrobiales bacterium | reverse complement strand
TCCTTCTGTGTTAAAGGGTCATACTTGTGATCATGGCATGAAGCACAATGAACAGTCATTCCCATAAAAGCAGTTCCGACTGCGGTAACGCGATCAACAACATTCTTAAAAAAACTCTCCTCCGGTAACGCCGTACCCCTGTCAATAATTAGGTGCAACCGGTTGAATCCGGAGGCAACCATCTGGTCATTACTGGCATCTGGGAACAAGTCTCCAGCCAGTTGGTAGCGAACGAAATCATCATACCCCAGATTCTCATTGAATGCCCGAATGACCCAGTCCCTGTACGGAGCATGATTACGAAAAAAATCCTTATGCATCCCATTGGTATCGGCAAAGCGCACCAGATCCATCCAGTAGCGTGCCATGTGTTCACCGTAATGCTCACTAGCAAGAAGACGCTCTACAAGCTTCTCATAGGCCTCTGGGCTCTCGTCTGCCACAAAGCTCCTGACATCCTGCCTGCTCGGTGGAAGCCCGGTCAAATCAAAGCTTACCCTGCGGATCAGAGTTCGCTTATTGGCTTCCTTCGCCGGAGACAAACCAGCATCCTCCAATTGTTTTAAAATATGCAAGTCAATCTGATGGTTGCTCCAGTCAGCTCTCCTAACTTTTGGCACATCCGGCATCTTTGGCGGCACAAAAGACCAGAATACCTCATATGGAGCACCTCCCTCAATCCACTTCCTTATCAGCTCCTGTTCCTCACTTGAAAGCGGCTTCTTGTGCGCCTTCACAGGCGGCATGAGTTCATCAGGATCCTCAGTGGTAATACGTTCCCACAAAATGCTCTCAGTTAATGATCCCGGCACTATGGCGGCAGTTCCATCATTCATTCTGTAGGCACCTTCTGGCCCATCCGCACGGTCTAGTCTTAGCTTAGCCTTACGATCCGATGCATCAGGCCCATGACAGGCAAAGCAACGGTCAGATAGAATCGGCCGTATGTCTCGGTTGAAGGATATTTCCCGGGCAAGACCAACCGGACAAAATGCTAAAAAAAACGCGAAAAGGTAATATATAGCTGGCTTGATTTTCACCTTCGAATTCATGTTTGTCTTAACTTATAGGATTTTCAAACTCCGGTCACGCAAAGAAATAAAGATACATTTAAAATAGAGGTATCTCTGTTTATTCGGACTCGCTAAAAAAGCATGACTCCCATTGGATTACAGCTCCCCATGAGGGATTGTGAATTCTCACCGACGTGACATAATAATCATAAGAATCAAATCAGTTCACTCCATGCCGCACTTGTATCTCACCCTTCTGCTGACCGTGATCATCATTTGCTCGCCCGCGCAAATATCCTCTGGCGAAGAAAACTGGCCCGGTTGGCGCGGTCCACGCGGTGACGGTAGTGCCGAGAATGACAGTCGCCTTCCCGTTAAATGGAACGTTGCTGAAAATACGTTATGGAAAACCCCACTGCCCGGAAAAGGTCACGCCTCCCCCATCATCTGGGAAAATCGCATTTTTATTGTATCGGCACTAGATGAAACACGTGACAGGGCGTTGATCTGCCTTGAACGGGAAAGCGGAAGAATCCTTTGGCAGCAAACCGTATTACAGTCTCCACCTGAAAGAATCCACAAGCTTAACAGCCTTGCATCAAGCACGCCGGTTACAAATGGCAAGTTGATCTTTGTAAGCTTTCTTGACCGTGATGAAATGTTTATTGCCGCATACGATTTCTCAGGCAAGGAAATATGGAAAAAACGCCCGGGAACCTTTTCCAGTATTCATGGATATTGCTCAAGCCCTATACTCTGGAAGAACAAGCTAATCATTAATGGGGATCATGATGGCGAGGCATACATCGTAGCTCTTGACCAGTCTAACGGTAATCTGATCTGGAAAACACCCCGCCCGAATAAAACCCGTAGTTACTGCACGCCGATTATCCGCCAAATAGAAAATCGCAATCAAATGCTTCTCTCTGGCAGTAAATCTGTTGCCAGCTTCGATCCTGATAGCGGGAAACAACACTGGATAATCGACGGACCGACCGAACAGTTTGTCGCCTCTCTGGTTTACAATGGAGACTTGCTCTTCATGACTTGCGGATTCCCCGAGCGCCACATGATGGCCATCAGACCGACAGGCACAGGCAACGTTACTGAAACGCATGTAGCCTGGAGAACCACACGAAGCGCTTCCTACGTGCCTTCGCCAGTTGCCATTGGAGATTATTTTCTAGTCGTTGCCGACAATGGGATTGCCAGTTGCTTTATTGCCAAGAGTGGCGAACGGCTCTGGAACGAACGACTGCCACGTCGCCACAGTGCCTCTGTAATTGCCGCCAACGGACTTGCCTATTTTCTCTCTGACCAAGGTGTTATGAGTGTCATTCGACCAGGCAAAGAATTTGACCTCGTTGCACAAAGTGAACTTGGCGAACAATGTAATGCTTCACCGGCAATTTACGGTGGGAATTTTTATATACGCGGGGATAAGCACCTGTTCTGCATAGGTAAAAAATAACGTATCTTTTGCTCTAGTTATTTCTTTTTCCTACCTTTAGCCTTGCCAACAGGCCCGGCCATTGGTGGAGTTTCGAAAAACCGACCACCTTCAACAAGGCGGGGATCATTAGTCTTTTTGAGTTCATCCATCAGGCGTTTCCGTAGTGCGCTGACGACTTCTTTCCGATCAATGACATCTGCCACATTCTTCATCTGGTAAGGGTCTTCTTTAAGCTCATAGAGCTCCTCACGGGGACGTTTCCCGTAAGCCCTTTCAAAAAAAGGTTTTACTGAGGGGGTATGCCGATTGGTGACAATCCATGCCTTAGTTGGTCCGGCATCCTCATCAGCAATAGTGACAAAGGTATTGGCAGTCAGACGCCCTGCGTCAGGCTCTTTATCAGTTCCCAAGTTATAGTGATCCCCAAGAGGATAACGTTCGGGCTTGAAATTAATAATGAACAAGTGATTCTGCGTGCGAATCGCCCTTTGGGGATAAGGCAATTGACCGGCCCGGGCACTGGCCACATGCCTTTCACGTCCCATGAACACCTGTGTCCTCGACTTGTCTGCCAACCCCGATTCAGCTGAAGTAAGTGTAGGCCAGATAGATCTACTGGTCATTACTTCCGGAACCTTGACACTGGCCACTTCTAGAAAAGTAGCGGCTAAATCCGGTAAGCTGACAAGGTCATCAACAACACGTCCACCCTTGACTCCAGGCCCCGCAACAGTAAGTGCAACACGTGAACCGAAGTCATAGAGATTACACTTACCATAAGGAAAACCGGCCGGGCCATGATCGCCCGAAACGGCAATGATGGTATTCTGATACTCGCCAATTTTTTGCAATTCCTCCACCAGCACTCCCAGCGCCATGTCAAATGCCATAGCCTCACCCAAATAATCGGCAAAATCCTCCCGCACCGCAGGAACATCAGGCAGAAAGGGCGGCATTTTCCCCTCTAATTTATCGGGATTAATAGACCAAAGGGATTTTCCTGACCCCTTGACCCACTTTCTGTGAACATTTGTCGGTCCGAACCAGTAAGCAAAGGGCTGGCCTTTTTCTCTTCCCGCCAGCATGTCCCTGAAATTACCCCTTACCTGCTCCATCAGAACCTGCTTGGCCTCAATGACACTTTTACCTCCCTTGACGAGATTTGTAACCGTCTGTGAAAAACCATTGAAACTGCTCCCCGCCTTACTAAAGGCGTTAACTGCCCCACCATACGGGGCATCCCGGGGCGTTCCCGGTGACCAAACCTTCCAGGTGTATCCTATATGATAGCCACCGCCCTTGAGGAGAAGTGGCCACGTGGGGATCGCCGTATCCCATTGTGCACCCTGAAGAATCGCCGCCCTGCCAGTTCGCCAGAAATGCTGCCCTGAAAGAATCGAGCTCCTACATGGCGTGCAGGACGGGGCATTGACAAACGCGTTATTAAATAAAACTCCCCGTTGGGAAATCGCATCAAAATGAGGAGTTTTTATAACGTCATTCTCAGTGCCTGCCCCATCGGTTTTTGCATAGACAGAGGCATGCCTTCCCCAATCATCGGCAAAGGCAAAGAGAATATTTGGGCGTGCCGAATCCTTTGCATGCACCCAGGAAATACCGTTTAAGATCACGGCAATAATAATCAGTTTTGTATACATCGTTAATCAGGATTGATATTTATTAGCATTGCTACAGAAAAGAATCACTCGTCAACCAGAGCCTCCCATTCAGCAAGACTGCCCTTAGACTTTTGATATTCCATGAGGATTTTCCACTTCCCCTTATCCTTAACCAGCAATGCCTGAAAATGCACGTATTCCTGACTCTCCTTACCTTCATCATTCAGAGTCGAATACAGAAAAATTCCTGTTTCATGTGCCGTGGTTTCATCCCCGAACCTCTGGGAGAAGCGAAACTTAACATCTGACTTAACCTTTCCTGACCGAGTATCCAGAAAATCCTGCTTCCAGCGTTTAAGTGCCTTGCTCAGCGGCACGCTCGTTTTACTGGCCCCCGAAACAAGCACACCACTCTCGTGGCATGTTGCTTTATAGCCTTCAAAATCCCCTTCCCTTACTGTGCGGGAAACCTCCGCCCAATAGGCATCAAGCTGGACAATCCTGGAAGCATTTGATCCATCATTCTCCGCCATCACGCTCCCGGCAAGTGAACCCAAGTAAAACACAACACCCAGCAGCAAAAAATCATTGGTCACTCTCTTCATTCCCAAAGAGTAACACGGTCAACAGTAGGGTCAAAAGTGATCTGATACCATATTATCCCCCTGCCATACTCCAAAAGGTCGTTATTAGGGACACCTCTTGCCCAAAGGCTTCGTAGCGGTAAAGTGCCCCTGTCTCCGGTTCCGATGTCAGCACTCCAATCAAAAAGTATTCTCCTGTTATTGATCATGTTCGGGAGTTGCACACTTGTCACCGCGGAAGAGGGTGGTCGGTGGCAACAAAGCTTTTCAGCAGGTTTCACCGATCACAACGGTGCCTGGGCGGGAGGGTCGGAAATTATGCATTTGGCCGCACATAAAGGAAAACTTTTCGCCTCCAATGGCTACTGGGTCGATTCACGTTGGGAAATCCCGCCTGACGGACAAAAGCAGTCGGCTCAGGTACTCAGGCTTGATGATCCCGACGCCGGCTGGCAAGTCGATCTCGACATGGGCATGACAAACGGCCTCGGACTCCAATACATGAAGGGTAATATTCTGAAGTCGGTCACCTTCACCCGGGATCTAACTGGTAAGTCCTTAACTCAACCACGCACCCTTCTGGTGATGGCTGCAGGTGCAAACTTCGAGCGTGGCGGTGCCGTCTCTGCCTGGACGCGTAATGACACAAAAGGCACATGGACCCATACCCTCGTCAGGCATGGGTCCAGTGCAGGCGGGGTTCGCTGGGTGCCACGTGACATGGAAATCTACCGTGACAAGGTTACCGGCATTGAGCACTTGATCATGTCGCTAGGCAATCCAGGTATCATCACCGGTGTATATGATCCGTCATTACCTGGAAAGATCCGCTGGAACCGCAACCTCGAATATCCCTTCCTGAAGGCTGGAAGCTTCAAGACACGGCCACTGGGAATGACACAGGCCAACGGTTCACTCTTTTTCTCAGAGGGAGACTCAATATACCGGAGAATTGACGGGCACACTCCCTCCTATACTGAAATTCTTGACCTCTTTGCCGACACAGACACGGACGTCGGCGGTATTCGTGGGCTTACCAGTGTTAAAAATCCAAATGGCCAAGGCCAATCACTCCTCTTCCTTTGGGCACCCGGAGAACGTTCAAGGGGGCAAATCAAGCGACTCGATCCGGATGGAAGCGGTGGTTACAGTATCCACGATGAGGCAGAAATTGCCGGATTGATGAGCAAGAAACTAGGCGTTGAGATTGCCTACACCCTCGGTGCTCACAATATGATGTATCCTGTAAAAGACCCGAAGAATGGAAAGACTTCGCACCTAATTGGTTTTCAGGGCAATATCCGAGGCAAGCACCACCTGCGCTGGAAGGGCAGTGCTCTATATGCGGGAGCCATGTATGCCATAAGGAACCCTGACAGGAGCTACTCAGTACACGAGGTAAACAATGCCTACAAGCCGGGTAAACAAGTCCT
Source organism: uncultured Verrucomicrobiales bacterium (assembly GCA_937893785.1). Classification (GTDB taxonomy): domain Bacteria; phylum Verrucomicrobiota; class Verrucomicrobiia; order Verrucomicrobiales; family DEV007; genus CACIUL01. The sequence continues at coordinate 478 of CALCSP010000065.1, read as the reverse complement.
AGTTTCACCTCGTACTTTCTGCATTTCTCCATTTGGTGATGAGGATATCTACATTGCCGGGCATGACTCTAGCCGTAAGATATCCGATAACATGGCTTGGGTCTACAGGGCTCCACTTGCTGTTGCTCTTGGCAGGATGAAGGGGCAGGATAGCCCTCCCCCGGCTCCCCCGGTTCCTCCTCACCCACGTTTACTCAAGGGCCCCGTTTATGAACTCCGCATTTACGCCGCCAATGAACATCGTTTTGCCCATCTCATTAAGCGCTTCCGGGAACATACCGATCGCATCTTTAAAAAACACGAACTTGAGCCTGTCGGATACTGGATCCCGACAGAGGGACCACCAAAAAAACGCAGACGCTTTATCTACATCCTACGACATTCCTCACGTTATGAGGCCTTTCGTAACTGGAACAGGTTCACTAACGACAAGGAATGGCAATCCGTGCTCGACTTGCCTGAGTTCAAGGGATTACTG
>CALCSP010000064.1 GCA_937893785.1 uncultured Verrucomicrobiales bacterium | reverse complement strand
TTACCGTTAGCTGCACATGTTCGATTCGCATCTGGCTGGCGGGAAATTCAACGGACGCCTCGATCCCTGATGGTTGGTTATCGGGAATCGGGATCTGGAGATTTGATGATGTTTGGGAGATTGATTGCCTTGGTCCAAGATTTTGCCAGTTTTCCGCCATCGACACTGCGGCTTGAGCATCTACCATACCGGCACCGTAGCCGTGATGAAAACTGTAACCGGCGCCATTTGTCGCCCAACCAGGATCACTGGCGATATTGATTCTTTCGGCACTGCGGATCAGTATTTCCTGCATATCTCGCCAGCCAAGATCCGGGTTAGCCTCCAGTATCAGGGCTGCCACTCCTGCCACCAGCGGTGTGGCTGAGGAAGTTCCGCCGAATTCGTCCGTGTATTGGCCATTTGCAACGACCGTGGTTGTTGTGATGGAGGGGTCACCAAAGTCCCCGTCTGAAGGCGCGCAAACCAACACGTTGGCCCCTGACTCAGAGTAGAAAGCCTGTTGCCTACTGTAGTCGACAGCGCCAACCGAAATAGTTTCCGGGGCATTGTTGTAGCCCTCATAATTTGAATAATCTCCTTGGTCACGCCCGTTGCCTGCTGCCCACATATAGATTGTGCCAAGCCCGCCACGCCCATTTTCAGTTCCATTGACAAATGCTGCAGCTACAAGCGGATCGAGTGGGTAGAGTTCATCTCCACTGTCAAATTCACCCCAACTGTTGCTACTGATGTCGATAATACCGGTTTCCCAGGTGAGAGCCTCGGCATCTTCCGCCGCAGAGGTGTCTCCTGCGATCAGGCGTAAACCTACAAGGGTTGCCCTGGGAGCCGCTCCCGAAATTCCGATGCCGTTGTCTCCACGTGCAGCTGCTACACCTGCGCATGAAGTTCCATGATCATCTGACTTCCTCCTTGGTGTTGGATCATCAGGGGAATTATCGTTCCAGTCATGATCGATGGCCGTATTCATATTTGCTGCCAGGTCCGGGTGTGCAACTTCGACTCCGTCATCGACAATTCCTATGGTTATACCGGTGCCGAGGTAAGTGTCCCATACGGATGTCACATTGACATCGTGGCCGATAATGCTGCCATTTTGTCCAGTGTTTTTAAGGTGCCACTGGTAACCGGAATTCGAGGAATTCCAGGAAAAGAGGGGGTCATTGGGCGTGAAGCGCTTGGTCTTGCGGGAGCCCATCAGAGGGCGGGCTGCAGCAATACCAGGCAGTTTGGCGGTATCTTGCAGCATACGCAAAG
>CALCSP010000063.1 GCA_937893785.1 uncultured Verrucomicrobiales bacterium | reverse complement strand
CGAATTTCAGGGTCCCCCGTCAGACTTATGCCCAACATCTCAGCTCGCATGAAACACGTTGAGAGGAAAAGCATGCCGCCACCGGTAACCGGACGGGCAACATTGGAAAATCCTAACCTCTCATAATCCACCTTCCATTTCTCGGCTCCCGTCGCTGGATCGTAGCCATAGACCCAGTTAGCCCCTGCTGATATTAATTCATCAACCCCATCGCGAGACTTAACGAGCGGAGTGCTGTAAGCCTTTTTAAGTTGAGGATTAGTGTGCAGCTTGCCGCTACGGTTAGTTTTCCAGGCAATGGTTCCATCCTTTTTATTAAGAGCGACCACGTATTGCTTGTCACTTCCATCCATGTGAAAGAACAGAACATCACCGGCAATGACCGGTGATCCCCCGGGACCGTTTTCGTGCATACAGTGCAGGTCTAGATTTTTCCACAGAACCTTTCCACTGCTGCCTTCAATACATGCCGTTCCATAAGTGCCGAAATGACAGTATACGTGACCTTCGTCAATAACCGGTGTTGGTGAGGCATAGCTGTTATAACGATGCACCCACTGTGGCTCATTAACGGAGAACAGTTCCACATCATAAAGAATCTTGCCACTGTCCCTGTCAATGCAAATGGCATGAAAGCTTGCCTTCGCAAGAACCGTCAGCGGTTGACTCCCTGTATTGCTTTTCAAGCGTTTCTTGCTTGCTTCTTCACTGGCCAGCGTTTCATGGGCAGCAGTAACCCATATACGATCACCTGAAATCACCGGCGATGACCACCCTCTACCTGGAAGAACCGTCTTCCAGTTAAGATTTTTCTCCTCAGACCATTCTGTAGGCAAGGCCTTCGCTTGAGAAATTCCGTCACCTGCCGCCCCACGCCATTGCGTCCAGTCAGCCGCGAGAATGCCAGCTGACAAAATAAGAAAAAGCATGCTTTGTATTACCACGTTCTGTTTCATCGACAATGAATTGACTTTAAGTTAACTAATCCAAATGTGGAAGACAATTATCCTTTTCTTCAGTGGATCAATAATGGGTTTAATTTTAGCGTGGATAGCGCGTGGTGTCTATGACAGGCATTTCCTCATGGAAGGATCCTTTCATGTTGTGAACCATAGCAGCACCGCCCACAATATATCACTTCGATTCCCTTCAGGAAAAACAAAGGCATTTTCCATGGATGCAGGAAGTTCGCAGGATTTCAGGGTCAATGACACCGGGGAAGGATCGATCACCGTCAATGTCGATGGAACCGACCGTGATCAAGTGGGGTATGTCACCAGTTTCAACAACATGATTGTCTTGGTTATCGGCGAGGAGCGCAGCAGATTCTCGCAGGTTTTTATCCCATAGGAACCACTGCCAATTTAGCTCAAGCAAATTGTGAGAAACCAACCGTCCAAACCCATGAAACCTGCATTTTTCACCGGATCAATTTTGGCTGCTATTATCGCGACTTCATGCACCTGCCCGGCAAATAAAATCACCTCCTCGCATAAGGAACCTCAGGAAATCCGTCTTGAAAAAGTGAGCGGCGAAGGCATCTGGATCTCGCCCCTGCCCGCAGGAAACCGGGATCCCGAGCGCCCCCTTACAGTCAAGGCATGGTTTGACCATCAACTGCTTGGTAACGGGAACTCATACAGCAGGCGAGCCGAAGAATTCTCCAATGCAAAGCGCACTCAACTAAGATCACAGGTGGTCAATGCCCTCAAAAGGGCAAGTCTCAAGTCACACATGGACGCAAGAAAGCAACTTGACGCCCTCCTTGAAAGCCAAACCATCAGCAACCTTAAAGAGCACTGGATCATCAATGGCTTCACCTGCCTAAGCACCGCTGCAGGCATCAATGCTATAAAGAATATCCCAGGCGTAAAAAAGATCTTCCTCTCCCCGGCCCGTAACAACAGGCCTAGAGGTGGCGACAAGAAACCCGCGCAGCACGCGCGGGTGCTGGGGCCGGCCTTTGAACCGGGACTTCACAAACACCCCTGGTATATCCGCTCACTGCTTGCTGAGAAAACATGGAGAGAATTCGATGTCACGGGCAGGGGAACATTAAACATTATCCACGACAACAACTTCACTTTCCCCGAAAGCCTCAGGCAGAACCTCTACTTTAACCCTTCCGAAAAAACCGGAAACCACATTGATGATGACGGCAACGGCCTAATTGATGACTGCCATGGTTACAACTTCCGACTTAACTCCCCACTGCTAAACACAAGGACGCCCGCCAACCTAGACGCCTCCACCCTGCACGGCACCATGTGTGCCGCGATTGTCTGCGGCAGGGGCAACAAGACCAGCCCTTACGGATTCGGCATTGCTCCT
>CALCSP010000062.1 GCA_937893785.1 uncultured Verrucomicrobiales bacterium | reverse complement strand
TGTGCCACCTGCCCTTCAACAACAGGTACATTTGACGGAGTCACAGGAGGCTGCTCATCAGCAGGGATCGCAAGCTGCGGAGCTGGTTGATTAGCGGCATCATCGGGAACAACAAGCTTGTTCGACCCAGCTCCGGGCTCGGCTCCGGGAACAATCAACTTGGGACGCGATGGGGGCTGCTCTTCAGACATAACTCAATTTTATTGTTTGGTAATAGTGAAAACTATTGACCATATAAACCGTCTCGACCAACAACGCCAAGAGGTTTTTCATCGTGCCGTGGGTCAAGGTGTTCTCTTACGATTTTATCTCTAGCGAATTCATTTATTTTCCGCCCCTAACCGACACGATTAGGGGTGGATAGGAAGGGTGTCCACTCCTGAGAAGTGGGAGGCAGAACTCCTGATTATGGCACCCGTTTGACTGGCGGCTTCCATCCATCTCTGACAAGGCTCTTGCTGATTAAGCCCTCACCCATCGGGGTAGTCATGAAGAGGATGAGCAAAATCAAAGCACCACTTAAAAAACCTACCACGTAAAGAGCCCAGCCGGGAATGCCACTCGGAGCTTTCACCTCTATGGCAGGCTGTCTTTGGCCGAATTCCTCAGCCACTCCCTGAGGAGGACGCGACATTCCCTGGTGCGGATGCGGGTAGCCATAACCCGAATGCGTTGCCGGGTAACCCTGCTGCGGATAGCCTGACTGGCTTGGCATCGCATACCCGTAAGGAACTTGCTCATTTTTCTGTTTTGCGGCCTCCTCCGCCTCTCTTGCCCTTTGTGCTTCCTCTCGTGCTATCCGCTCCTCTTCGGCCCTGCGGTTTGCCTCCTCAATGGCCCTGATTCGCTCTTGTTCGGCAATCCTTGCACGTTCCTCCCGCTCGGCTACTTCATCAAGTTCGGCAATCACTTCCTCGGCAAGCCCGACAGCACCGACAATATCAGCAATACCGTCCCCTTCTGGTGCAGGACCCACATCCACGGTTTGCTCCTCCTGCTCCTCCTCTTCAAATACTTCAATGCCTGCCCCCTCCTTTACTGCGTCACCTCCAGACTCTCCTTGCGGCGGGACATTCACCGACTTCACAAGAACTTTCGGACCTGCATTTCCTTTTGTTTCGCCTTTTGCAGTTAATGCCGGAACCTTTACCTTAGACACTGACACCTCGGGAACACTTGCCTCGTCACTTTTTGAAGCAACAAGCAATTGACTCTTTCCCTCATCTCCGGACTCGGGCAAAATCACACGCGGCTTTAAAGATTCCCTCTCCGGCGTGACAATTGTGCTGACTTTCTTTTTTGTAGCCTCTGCACCAGGGACAATCAGCTTGGGTCGTGGGGACTTTTCCTCTTCAGGCATAATCTCAATGAAACTCGCTACGATTTTTGCTCTGTGCAGCCTGAAACCAGCCCTGAATAAAAATACGGCGATATTGCAAGACTTACTACAAACCCCTTATTCACTCAAGGTTATTGGTCCAACGGTGGAGCTGTGCACCACCTCCTAGACCGCCTATCCGCTCTAGTAACTCCCCTACCTTGCGGTTCCAGAGTTCGAAATCCGGTGCATCGTAGGGATCTCGGCTTTGAGGGAACACCAAATAGGAAACATGTAATTTACTAACAGGTCTATTATATGGAGTGGCCTTAGGATTGATTTCACGAGCGAGTCGTAATGAAGCCTCACCAACCTTCCAAGTCGGCCCGGAATCCCCAACGATTGCCGGGAATACTCGCCCCTCAAAAATCACCGCTGCATAGTCACCAATATTAGGGGCAAAAGCATTCTGATTGGCATACCCCCTCATCCAAGCAGGAATGACTATAAAAGGATCCTCCCGCGCAATCAGAAAGCTACGGGCTTTCATGTCCGCAATCTCTCGCTTCAATGTCGAAATCTGCTGCTTATGAGAATTCACGCGTGATGCCCTACCCTTCCCATCGGCTAGCGCCTGCTCTGCTTCAGAGAGTTTTCTTTGCCATCTGCTCAGGAGAGGATTAGGACGAGCCGTCTTCTTCTTCCAGCCATAACTGGTAAATGGCTGATAGTTGGTGGACTGGGCAATATATTCATCGTATTCCGGCATTCGGTCCCCATCGGAACCATCCGAAACCACGTCCATGTCACCCTGCAAAAAAAACACTCGCTGTCCAGTATCGGGATCCTGCAATTCCATAATACTCTCACAATCATAAAAATTATGCCGGTCAGGAATCGCATTCAGTCGAGTGATGTATTGTTGCACCCGTTTTGTCTTAATCTCATAAAGCTTATGATAAAAACCGGACACTTTCCCGGCAGCAAGCAACTTACCCAAGCCGGGCAGCACAACAGGCAACTTCGGATTACTGCCCGCCAAGGCATCCAAAGAAGATGCAGGAACGGGAACAGTCAGATTAATCTTAAAATCAAACGTATAGCCTTT
>CALCSP010000061.1 GCA_937893785.1 uncultured Verrucomicrobiales bacterium | reverse complement strand
CCGCAGATCGATTTCCCGGGCGGAGGATTGCTTGGTAACAAGTAGTCACCGTATCCGTAAACAGATCGCTTCTGTATTTGAAGGGGAAGTCACTGAGAGCTGGCCGAAACGCGATGAACCTCGGCAAGGCGTTCAGCGTCTCGGTAGGCTCGACCGCCAAATTCATTTGCGAGTGCACGAAGCGCTAGAGGATCGCGAGGAGGTTGGTGCGATCGGATCCATGATTGGTTGGCGGCGTATTGTCCTTTGGGTAATGTTGCTTGGGCTTGTTGCCGGCGCGGAGAGGGCATGGAGTCTTAATATTTGGTCTAGTTATGCTGAGGAAATACGGCTCATCATTGTTCCCGGTGCCTTGCTCGTTATCCTGCTATGGTTTTTGGTTTACTTGCGAATCAAGAAACGAAGAATCCTTTTGCTCTATGATCGGGTCTTGAGTATTGCTCAATCCCAAATTGAGCGTAGAATTGAGGAAATTCAGGGACTACAGATGGAACTCTGCCGGCAGGATCTTCCGGACACATTAGGCGAATTAAGGGCAAGGGCCGGACAGTCGGCCGATCACCTGCGTCGTTGCCGGAAAAATGCAGCACACGCAATCACCCTTGCCCGTCAGCTTTGAGCTTTTATCATAAATAACTGCGATTATCCTCAAGACAAAGAGATGGACACACCCAATCCAGATAAACCGGCCACCAGTCGCTCCTCGGTATTTTTCAGGCGAACCCTTAGCACAGTTGTTCTCTGGGTGATCATTGCCGGTGCCCTTGCTTTGAAGTCCTCTGTGATCTTTGCGGTAGCCATTGTGTTGATCGGGACTCTCGCATTTATTGAGTTTCTTGGGTTGTTGAAGCTTGATGGTATTCCGGGATGGGCAGCGATCCGTTGGATCTTGACATTGTTTGCTGCCGGTTACCTTGGATCTGTTGCCATGGCGTGTGCAAAGCATGACTCAGGGATGTTACTACTCCTTGATGCATCCAGCCTTGCCGCAGTGGTCATCATTACCACGGTCCTGCTTTTGTTTTATCCTGTTGACGAAAGGGGAACCAAGGAAATGTTTTTTGGTTCCGTATTCGGCTTTGTCTATACAGTGATATTGAGTTCATTTCTTCTTCGCATACTTTACTTGGGTGAGGGGGATAATGATTCCGAAATAGCGGGTCAATATTATATTTTGTTCCTGCTTGTGGGCACCAAGTTTTCGGATATGGGCGGTTACATTGTCGGAAGCTTAATTGGTCGGAACAAGATGATTCCCCACATCAGCCCAGGCAAGACCTGGGAGGGGTTTACTTTCGGGTGCCTGGTTTTTTCGGTTGCTGGCGGTTGTGCCGTATACGCGCTTTTCAGTGATCAGATGCTACTTCTCAACTGGCCCCATGTCATTATAATCGGCTTTATACTGGGTATCCTTGCCGTGGTTGGTGACCTTGCTGAATCCATTGTTAAGCGTTGCCTTGCACGTAAGGATTCCGGACAGGTGCTGCCAGGTATTGGCGGGGTTTTGGATCTGGTCGACAGCATCCTCTTTACCGCTCCCGTTTTGTTCCTT
>CALCSP010000060.1 GCA_937893785.1 uncultured Verrucomicrobiales bacterium | reverse complement strand
TGGAGTTAGAAAAACTCCGTTAGTGAGAAAAGAGTTATAACTCCCAACACTTTTAATCATTGTAGCCTGCGCCTTATCAATCGGGCGCCTGGATTTAATATTAATGACACCACCATAAGAATTTACCCCGAAAAGAGTCCCCTGCGCACCGCGAAGCACCTCGATAGAATCAATTCCGAAAAGTGCAGGCGTATGAGAAAATGTGTTACCCGAAGGAACTCCGTCAATATATTGAACCACTGAAGGAGAACTAAAGAAAGGTGTATTAGTAAGGCCTCTCATTGAAGAAACATCCCCAAAGGAACCGATGCCAGTATCCGTCTTGTAGTAATTAGGCACTAGGTCAGTCAACTCCCGGTCCTTAACCCGCACCATCATACTCAAGTCATCGCCACTAACAGCGGTGGCACTTAATGGCCAAAGCTGATATTTGCTTAAGCTGCCATATACTTCGCTTTGAGGTAAATCCTCCTGCGCCTGAGCAGTTAAGCCTAAAGGCAATACAAACATGGCGGTCAAAAGTCGCTTGGTATAATTAAGCATTTTATTTTCTATTGGGTTATTTTAGGTGTCAAAATTGAGATAGTGTCTCATTAACTATGCATTGCACTTAAAACAAAAGAATAAAATTCAATGAGTGCTAATGATGCAAAGAGAATGAATACAAATGCTTCTTATTACACTTATTTACTCAAACAACGAGTAAATTAAGGTAAAAAAAGAACAGTTTATCAGCCTATTTCGCAGGCGAAACTGTAACTTCATCAAAATGAACAGCTCGCCCGGAATAAGCGGTTCCCCACAGTGATGCCTTTCCCTGCCCAGGTGATCCCTTATGCGTGAGAGTAACCGTTGCCTTGACAGGTTTACTCGTCGAAGCACTCCATGCTCGCCCCTCTACACGCCAATTTTCACCATCAGGTAAAACACTAAGTTCCAGAGAAGTCCATTCGTCAGCATTCCATTTGAAAGGCACCGTCTTTACGCTCTCTTCATTCTTAACCAGCTCAATAGCCCCCTTTGAAGGCACAACTCGAAGGCGAAATCCTGAGATGCCATGCAAGCCAATTGCAAAACGAGGATAGCTGCGTCTCTTCTTGAAGCTTCGAACCTTGGCACTTACAGATGCCCCGCCCTTTAGAGACGGTCCCAGAATTACCGCGTTTTCAGAAAGCGGTTCTTTGTCCATTTCAAGGTACTTCTCTCCTGATGCACCAGCAGCAACCTTGAAAACGCCATCAATCTCCATAATTCCATCCGGCAACACGCCTACTTCACTGGATTGAAAGTCCATTTTATAAAACTCTGCTCCGCTAGGTTTGTTTTGGCCATGCAAAGCCATGCTTGCGAAGAAACCTAAAATTATGATCATTCGATACATTATCTTTATTCGTTACTGATAGATTCAAGAAGTGGTCCGCGCAGTGAAAGCTTGGCGGAAATAAGGCAAAAAAACATGCCTCCCAAGCTAATCAAGGCGCTAATTAATATTATTCCTTCTAGCGGCAACGAAGTGGTTGCCTCCATGAGACTTGGCGAGATTGTCAGCAAGGCGGCAATGAGACCAATGGCCACACCTCCTACAAGAAGGACCGAATGCTCAACAAGCAGCATTGCCATCAGCAAATTACGGCGAAATCCAATAGCCAGCATCAAAGCCAGTTCTCTCCTGCGCTCTATCACATTACGCGCAATAACAATACCAACACCAGCAGTGCCAAGCAAAGTCCCAAGGCCGCCAAGTACAGAAAAGATGGTAATATAAGTGTTCTGCACCCGGGAATATGCCGCAAGACGAACATCTGACGGCTCAAGTGACATGCCCTGCCCTTCTAAGGATTTCATGATTTCGGATGACATCTCGTCAGGGGAAGTTTCCCCGGTTACGTCTACAAGAAAAAAGCGATACCCCCCTTCATTTGGAAAAACGCGCTTATAATTCGAATCAGACATTAATAAATTTCCCTGCAGTATCGAATTTTCAAGCAACCCAACAATTCGCAACTCAACATTCCCGCCGCGCCCGTCAGGATAAAGAATGCTGTCGCCAAGATTTTTCTTCAAAGCCCACATCACAGACGCCTTGTCTCCAATCACTGGAATCTCGTCAGTTTTGTTCTGTGATGATTGAAGCAACTCCCAAGGCGAATCAGAAAGGTTATTACTAGGTTCAAACGAAGCGAAGCGGAAAGCATTCCGTCCTGAAAGTTCAGTAGGATCAACCCCTAAAATTCTAGGGCGTGAAGCTTGGTTCAAATTCAAGCAACTAGCTTCCTCACCCCCCTTTCCAACTCGCATTTGCACGAAGCTTAACTCACTCATCCCAAACTCCTCGAGGCCAAATTTGTCACGGATCTTCATGTTATTTAAATCCTCGTAAACCGGCAGACTTGTTGTGCCGATAAATTGAAAGCCACCTGTTCCTGTTTCTCTGCCGGAATCAGAAAAATCATCGACTAAGCGAAAGGCATTGACAGCAGAAACCAAAAAGACACCGCCTGAGACCATTCCCACCACCGAAAGCGAACGCCCCTTATTTCTTAACAGATTACTGAGAGCAAGAGTTGAAAGCGTTGATACCGCGCGCTGCCGAAATCGTCTTCCTTCAAGCATT
>CALCSP010000059.1 GCA_937893785.1 uncultured Verrucomicrobiales bacterium | reverse complement strand
CAGAAAGCACATTCTTCTTGTGCACCAACCCGCCATAAAAAAGGGCAAGACCGGGCAAGGTCATAAAAAGGACCAAGGCCGTCGCCGTCATGATCCAGGATGTATTTGCTGCACCAATGGCGGCATCCACCGTGGCATGATTATCAGCAAGAGCCGCCGGCGCTGTAAACGCCGTAAATAATAAGGCCCAAAAGGTAGTCATTCGTTTTTTCATTTTATTTATATAGGTTATGTGGTTCAACGGTTTCTATTTTCTTAGAGTGAGATTTTATAAAGAGGTAAGGTCAGGAAAAATTACTAAATTGGTTAAAGATATTATCGAGGAAACTTCTAAAATTAGCTGTAAGCACTTTCGCCATGTGATCCCTGATCGAGACCATTATTCTCCTCGTTCTCGCTGACTCGCAGGCCAACCAACACCTTAGCCGCAAATAGAGCAATCAACGCGGCAATGGCACTCCAGACCATGGTAAAGACCACCGCCTTGGCCTGCACAATAACCTGTACAAATCCAGCTTCTCCAGCTCCCTCACGAATAAACATGCCGGTCATGATAGCACCCACGATTCCACCAACACCGTGGACTCCAAAGACGTCCAGACTGTCATCATAACCGAACTTACGCTTAAGGGATGTGGCGCAGATATAGCAGATGGCGCCGGAGGAAAGACCAATAATGAGAGCTCCCATCACGTCGGTTGTGCCTGATGCCGGTGTAATGGCAACCAAGCCGGCAACCGCACCGGTAGCGGCACCAACCGCGGTCGGCTTGCCGTTGATCATCCACTCGACAACCACCCATGCAATCACTGCGGCTGCGGTAGCAATCTGAGTGACCAGCATCGCATAACCCGCGACACCATCAGCCGCTAATCGACTGCCTGCATTAAAGCCAAACCAGCCGACCCAAAGCAATGACGCACCAATAACCGTATAGGGCACATTGTGCGGCGTCATCAAGGATTCAGGATACCCCCTGCGTCGTCCAAGCATGATGCAGGCAATCAGTCCAGCAATACCGGCATTGATATGCACGACTGTGCCACCGGCAAAATCAATGGCAGATTGTCCAGGCCCCATCAGGGGGTTTCCTTGCTCTCCACCATCAAATAGTTTTGTGCCACTACTCCAGGCCATGTGCCAAATTGGAAGGTAAGAGAGCAATGCCCAAAGGATCGTGAAAATCAGGACGGCGGAAAACTTCATGCGCTCAGCAAAGGCTCCCACAATCAGTGCCGGGGTGATGATAAAAAAGGTCATTTGGAAAGTAACAAAAACACTTTCCGGAATTGCTCCATCTTCCCCGCTTTCAACCTTCAGGTTCTTAAGAAACAGGTTCTCAAAATCTCCCCAGAACAGATTATTTGCCCCTCCGGCAGCAAGGCTATAACCGCAGACAACCCAAATAATGGACATCACTGCAGTCATAAAAAAACACTGCATTAAAACCGAAAGCACGTTCTTGGAACGCACCAACCCGCCATAAAATAACGAAAGGCCAGGAATGGTCATCAGCAATACCAAAAGGGCTGCTGTGAGCATCCAAGCGGTATGACCAGGATCGGGACCAGAGGGAAGTTTTGCTGCTTCGTCAGCGGCAAAAAGACCCTGTGCACTAAGCACGAATAGAATTAATACCCCCGAAAGGGATAATAACTTGCTCATTATTAGTAGGTTGTGTGTTCTTTTAAGAGAGAGAACTTGTGTTTACACCCTCACTATAAAGCAGATATCATGCCAATCCGGTGCCAGATCGGAGGCAAAACCATGATCAATGGCCTCATGATGCTCCGCCCCCTTGTAACCGTAGCAACGTGACTCAGAACAACAGAACAGCTCTTACCGGGTAATGGTCCGAGAGATAGCGACCTTCACGGTGATAGCGCTCGATGGAGGCTGATTTGACCCTGACATTAGCAGGCAGGACAAAAACATGATCGATCTTTCCTCCGGCAGCCTTCCCTCCTCGAAATCCATGAAAGGTTCGTACTGCCTTCTCGTCCGGATTGACCACACGGTAAGAATCCACCAAACCAAGGGGGGATGCTTTCAAAGCCCGAATAGCCGGGTTTGCCTCATCCGCGTTGAAATCCCCCATCAGGATGACCGGATCTTTCGGGTATGCGCGCTTTTTAATGCGCTCAATAATAAGCTGCGCCGCCCCTTCCCGGCTGGGCTGGCTCCTGTGGTCCCAATGAACATTATAGACATAGAATGCCCGCTTGCTCTCCCTTTCAACCAACCGCACCCATGTGCATATTCTGGGTATACCGTTACCCCAGGACTTGGAAGCGATTTTTTCCGGCGTGTCGCTCAACCAGAAAGTTCCACACTCTTTCTGATCAAGGGAAAATCGTGCTGTCTTATATAGGACCGT
>CALCSP010000058.1 GCA_937893785.1 uncultured Verrucomicrobiales bacterium | reverse complement strand
TTCCTATGGATAAACCTCAGGAAAAGAATCGCCAGACCTTGATTAAAATGATTGAGCGACTTGACCATGAAATTGGTCGGGTTCTCCAGACGCTCAATGATGAAAAATTGGCAGATAACACGCTGGTGATTCTGACCAGCGACAATGGCGGCGAGCAGAAAGTCAGTCGTAACCTTCCCCTTAACGGAGCCAAGCAGATGCTCTTTGAGGGAGGGATTCGCGTGCCTTATATTATAAGCTGGCCGTCCGTCCTGCCTGCTGGAATATCCTACACGACTCCTGTCAATGCCTACGATATCACAGCAACTATAGCTGCCGTAGGTGGAGTCAAAGCCCCTAAGGATAAGGCCTTTGACGGATTTGATCTGGTGCCGGTTCTCGTCGGCAAAGACAAACTTTCTTATGATCGACCTCAATTCTTTCGACGACGCAACGTTAGGGTAAGGGACAATCAAAACCAAATCAGACAATCAGCTGTCCGCCAAGGCGATTGGAAATACTTGCGTAGCTACAAACCCTTAGGGAGCGATAAATACCAATCTTCGCTTTTTAACTTAAAGGATGACCTTGGTGAAACGAAGAACCTGGCCACTGAGAATCCAGCCAAAGTCGAGGCTTTGAGCCTATTGCTGGATCAATGGGAACAGGAAATGGCAGAGACGGCGGATCCTTTTCCCCAGTCCAAAAACTAGGTATATCAATCGCGAGTACGGGTATTGCTTTCACATACATCGGGAAGTTTATTTTGAAAAATACGGGAAGATTTCTATACGTTTTAGCTTTTTTCATCTCGGACATTTCATCTCTCGCTCAAACCGCCCCCCTTAAATCTTCAGGCGCTCGGTTGAGCCTGGGACTGAAAGTAACTGAGTATGCTCCAGGTAGCGATTCTGCGCGATTTCGATGGCCCACCCATATTGCGTTTGGTCCCGGCGAATATGAAGTCGTCACCGATCTAAAAAATAACAGGTTTATGTTTCGTGAAAGTCTGGGACATCCGTTTCAGGTTTCGCCTATTCCCATGCGTGGTCCGCACTCAGTCGTCTACAATCCCAGAGATAAATTGTATTACGCTAATGATACGGAAAATCATCGTATGATTGCGTTTCCAGATCTTTCGAAGCAAACGATCCGGGCACAGACCAAGGAAATAGCCGGAATCACGCTCCAGCGCCCGCATGACGTGGTGCTTGATCCGTCCACCGGTTGGATCTACGCGATCAATCCAGCTTCCGGTCACGTGTTTCGGTTCACTGCAATTGGTGAGAATGAGAGTGCGATCAAGGTACCGCTTCAGGGTTATGCTCGAGCTCTGACTTTTGCCAATGGAAAACTTTATGCAATCGGGTCGGCGAAGGGACGTATCGTTGAAATCGTGGATTGGGAAACTCCCACTTTCAAAGTTCACGATAGTCATGACCCGAGCGGACGAAACGGATCTTCCGGGTTTTGGACCAAGACAGGCTTAGTACTCAACGATGCGGAATTTTTCCAAGGTTTCTGGTATGCGACCAGTTATTTTATGCGACAGCGGGGAATGCGAACTGGTTACGATAAAAATAAATTCATTCGCTTCAAAACATTTGACGATTTTAATAAAGGCAATTGGACTGATTTAAGCCAACTGGTTCCGAGTGGGATAACACCGTACTATCTAACTGTGAATAAGGAAAAACTCTACCTCGCAATTTTTAACCATGGAGCACCCGGAACAGGTGACTCTATCCTTCAATTCAGTTCCCTCTAAAATATAGGAATCTATCAAAACGTCTTTTAGAAATGATTAAATCCCGCACCTTATTGATAACGAATAAAAAGAATATTATTCTTCAAACTCTTGCACTGGTTATCTTAATAACTATCTCATTTGCGGAGGCCAAAAAGAAGCCGGATGTGGTTTTTATCATTGTTGACGATCTTAACGATTGGATTGGCGCGATGGGTGGGCACCCGCAAAGTAAAACGCCAAACCTGGACGCCCTTGCAAAGCAGGGTGTCTTGTTTACCAATGCCCACTGCAATGCTCCGCAATGCGGTCCGTCCCGAACGAGTCTTTTACATGGTCTTTACCCAAAGAGCACAGGCCGGTATTTTAACAGCACCAAAAGACCGGCTTTTTTTGGTGATCAACTGATGCAGGGAATCACTTCTTCCAATGCGCCGGAGAATCCTGTGATCTTACAACAACACTTCAAGCAAAATGGCTACCGGGTAGTTAGCGGAGGCAAAGTAGCTCACGGCAACACCGCCAAGTTGAAGGAGCAAGTCGATGATTACCTAAATCGTCCACAGGACGTCCGCGGTAATTTTACCGACGGCAAGTCGAATCTTTGGGGAGAAGGCGGTCCTCATAATCATGCCGAAGAAGAAACCGGAGATTACAAGGTCGCTCAATGGGCAATCGAGAAATGGCGCAAGGTCAGCGAAAAACCTCTCCTGATGACTATTGGTTTCTATCGTCCACACCGTCCGTTCAATGCACCCAAGGCCTACTTTGAAAAGTTTCCCCTAGAGAGTATTCAGTTGCCTGAGATACAAGCGGACGACCTCGCCGATTTACCTCCCTATGGTAAGGCCTTGGCTCGTTCGAATGCTCACAAGGATTTGTTCAAGCCGCGCACAGTACATGAACAGATTTTACATCTTGGCGGCGAGAAGGAATGGAAATACATGGTGCAGTCCTATCTGGCATGCATCAACTATGTGGACAATCAAATCGGACGCTTGCTAGACGAGCTTAGGAACAACCCTCGAAAAAGGGATACGGTCATCGTGCTCACCAGTGAT
The DNA here is from genome assembly GCA_937893785.1 of uncultured Verrucomicrobiales bacterium. GTDB lineage: Bacteria > Verrucomicrobiota > Verrucomicrobiia > Verrucomicrobiales > DEV007 > CACIUL01. Next base: position 2,313 of record CALCSP010000058.1, on the reverse strand, counting down.
CACGGTTGGAACCTCGGGGAAAAAACCCACTGGTGCAAAGCGGCCATTTGGAGAGACACCACACGTGTTCCCTTTATGGTCGTCGCGCCCGGTGTCAGCAAAGCCGGACTTCGAAACAACCAACCGATTTCTCACGTCGACATCTACCCAAGTCTTTGTGATTTTGCGGGCATACCCAAACCCAAATATTTAGAGGGGCGTTCCATTCTGCCACTCCTGAAAGACCCATCGGCAACTCGGGATTTTGCTTTTCTCAGTTATGGCCCGCAGAATACGGCGGCCCAATCCGAACAGTTTCGTTACCTCCGCTACGAAGACGGTTCCGAAGAGTTGTATGATCACAAAAAGGATCCCCATGAATGGATCAACCTAATTGGTAACAAGAATTACCAATCGATAAGAAAAAAGATGCGTGCCCAAGTACTGGATTTTCAGAAGAAGTAGCCACGCTAGAAATTATTTCAAAAGACGAATTCCCATGAAAAAAATTCATGCAATAGCGCTATGCCTCTTATTGATCGGATCGAACCTTTGGGCCAAGACAGAAAGCTCCAAGCCAAACGTGCTCTTTCTTTCAATTGATGATCTGAATGACTGGGTGGGTTTCATGGATGGGCATCCTCAAGCAAAGACACCCTACATGGATGCCTTGGCTCAGCGTGGTCGAAACTTTACCAACGCTCACTGCTCAGTGCCCGTGTGCACTTCCTCCCGTGCCTCAGTGATGTCAGGCATAGGGCCAATAACGCATGGAAGTTATGAAATCGGTCCGAAATACGAGCAGTTGCCCGCTCTTTCCAAGGCACCAACCATTCAGCGGTATTTCAAGGATCATGGGTATTACACCCTATCGGGAGGAAAAGTGTTACACCATAATTTTGGTGGTCGTTTAAGTAAAGACATCGACCGCTCACTGGGGCGCGCCCGCAGTCCACGCCCAAAGATGCCAATGAGTCGCCCTGCAAGTTGGAGCGGGGCGTGGGATTGGGGCGCATATCCTGAAACGAATGTTCAGATGGGGGATATTCAACTAGCCGAAGCCGCAGCCAAAGCTCTCAAGGGCGACTTTGACAAACCTTTCTTCATGTCGGTCGGGTTCTTTCGCCCGCACGTTCCGCTATTGGTACCACCAAAATGGTTCGAGCTGTATGAGAAAGACAAGATCATCCTGCCCAACAACCCCATAACCGACCTCGACGATCTGCCGAAGAATTTTCTCTCCATCAACGACTATGCCGTAGCGCCTACACATGCCGAGGTTACTGGCAGTGGCAATCAGCGAAGCTTAACTCATGCCTACCTTGCATCGGTAAGCTTCGTTGATCATTGCGTGGGGATTGTCTTGGATGCCCTAAAGGCAAGTTCTTATGCAGAGAACACCATCATTGTTTTGTGGAGCGACCATGGGTTTCATCTAGGCGAAAAACAGCACTGGGCCAAGCGCACCTTGTGGGAAGAATCCACCCGTGTACCATTGCTCATCGCCGGTCCAGGGATTCAACCTGGCCCACCCTGCAAAGAGCCAGCCAGTCTACTCGATTTGTATCCCACCTTGACCGAGCTGTGCGGTTTGCCGCAGGCAAAGCATCTCGAAGGTGTGTCGCTCATGCCGCAATTGCGTGACCCCAAAAAGGCCCGCAAACAACCGGCGATCACTTCCTCCTACTTTGGCAACCACGCCATCCGCAGCCGTGATTGGCGGTTAATTGTTTATGAAGATGGTGCCAGAGAGCTGTATGATCACCGGAATGACCCGGATGAATTTCGTAATCTTGCTACTGACCCGGCACATCAGGCAACAATCAATGAATTGGCCAAGTGGTTGCCTAAGAACGCCGCACCTGAATTTAAAGCCAAATCCGAGCGTTCCCGCTTACGGCGAAAATAAGGCCTCCCTTGATCGAATTGTAATTGGAGTCAATTCCGCTACCACTTCTTTTTTTAGTATATATGAAATACCCTAAGCACTACGGAATCGAGCGCCGAAAATTCCTAAAATACATGGCAGCAGTGTCGGCAATTCCATTGGCGGCATGTCGCACAACAGGTCCGGTTGTGGAAAGACCAAGGTTTGCCGATTATCCGTTCAAACTGAATGTCGCCTCCGGTGATCCGGAACCTGATGGAGTCGTGTTATGGACGCGACTGGCACCGCAACCACTTGAAGGTGGAGGCATGCCCGCCGAACCGGTTCGCACACGCTGGGAAGTAGCCACCGATGAAGCATTTAGAAATATTGTGCGACAAGGCACTGCCCTCGCCACCCCGCAACTTGGACATTCCGTGCACGTTGAAGTGAACGGGCTCAAGCCC
>CALCSP010000057.1 GCA_937893785.1 uncultured Verrucomicrobiales bacterium | reverse complement strand
TGTTGGTCTTTTTTCACGATGAGACCCACGGGAGGCGCACCGGGATTTCCGCGTTTCATTCGTGGTTGGAAAGAATTTCCGTTATTTGGGGGCGGATTGATGCCGCCATAGGGACCACGGGGATCAGAAACTGCATTGGGCGGAAAATCAATCACGTCATCGCCACTGCCTCCCCCAATGATGGTAGAGTTGTTGCCGGATTCAAAGATAGTGACATAGACGCTTGCGCCGTCAGGGCTTGTGCAAAGTGCCCGGGGATCCTCGCCTTCGATCAGGATTCGAACGGGGGGGGTAGTGATATCATCGGGATTGAATACCAGAACCGTATCACTTTGTGAGCAGGATATGTATGCGCGTTGCGGATTGCCGGCAAATACCACGTCTGCCGGTTCGTCATCAGTCTGGAGAGTTGCCCTGACAAGACGCTTGCTTAGGTCGATAATACTTACAGAATCCGACAGCTGGTTGACTACCCAGATTTCATTGTTATTGCGGTAGGTGACGCTTACCGGGTCCATGCCAACGGTGATTGATCCTGAGGGGTGCGGATAACGCCCGCTCAAATCAAAGATTTCTACGCGTTGATCTGCCGTATTACATACAGAAAGAGTGGAATGATCGGGGCTGATAGCAATCGGGCTTACCTGAGGAGTCTCAAAATTGACAAAATCTGCCTGAGCGGATAAAACGCCGAGCACCGTCAGTAAAAGCGGTAATAGTCTAGTGATTGGGGGCACTGAAACGAATATATACCAATGTCATGCTAGGGTGCAAATAGATCGGTATGATTTTAAAACGGTATGACGGGTGAGTATTTTAGAAAAACCGATACCCGGATATACTGGACATACGCGCCGGCATGCTAATGTATATGACTGTAAAGTTAATGGTATCTCCAAGGCAGCCCGTTTTACCTCCCAACAGATTGTTCCGGGAACTTGAATCCGGTAGGATTTCCCGTCAGGATTTTCACGAGGCAATGGCGGTTCACGCGCAGGAACTGATCGGCGAAATGGAGGAGCAACGAGTCAACCCTTTGGCCGCGTTTTCCGAGTTTATTCGTAACAGGAGGAGTGCTAGGAAACTTTCCCGTGAACATGGTGAAGCCGTGGTCCGGGAGGTATTTGTGACGCTTGCCGACATCGAAGGTTTTGCACCAGCAAGCCTGCTCTGGAATGCCGGGCACAGACATGTGCCCCTTTACTGTTTTTTGCGCTTGAGGCATCGACCGCTGTTCAGGGTTATCGCTATGGAATCAAGCCTAACCAAGGTGATCATTACCGTTGAATACCAGTTTGGAGAAGATCCTTGCCCGACTCGTGAAAACTTTATGCTTAAACGTGATCTTGCTGGTGATATGAGGGTGGAATACCGAAAGGTTTTGTCCTAGGCCAAATTCACAAAAAAATACCGCCTGTTTTCACAGGCGGTATTTCAAAATTAAACTTTAAAGGTAGGTAAGGGCTTACTTCTTTTGCATCTTGGCAAAGAATTTACCAGGGTCTGCCTTGACCTTCTTTTCACATTTTCCGCAGCACACGGCAATGTGTATATTCACGGACTCGCTTGCTGCCCTGCCGCTGAATGCGCATTTACCCTTTTCGGCTTTGGCCACTTTTTCGGCATAGGCAGTGGGATCCTTTTTAAACTTGGCTACACATTTCCCACAGCAGAATTCGGCTGTGTATTTGACGCTTTTTGAACCGTCAGATGCCTTGCCGCTAAGTGGGCACTTTTTGTTGACGGCATCAGCGGCAAGAGCAACCCCACTGCCAAATACTAAAACAAAAAATAATGTGGAGAGGAATTTCATAGGCGTTTTCATATTTAGCTCTAAGTATATAAGGGTAAATGCACTCTGTCAATTCTGCCTGCCAATCTTCAGGTCCACCATTAAGTCAGCAGCAATTTGCTCAAGTTGTCCTTTTAAATCATTGAGCTTTACGTCTTCCGGTAACCCAATAACAGCGGTTGCCTTGAAGAGCGATCCTCCTCCCATAGGTGCGCTGATACATTCGGTGTGAAGTTTTTCAACATTTACCGAGTGCTTTGCAAGTGCTCGGGATATTTCGCTTAATATACCGGGATGATCCAAGCCAACGAGTTCGAGTGTAACTGTTTCATTAGGTAGCGGGCAATGATCTTCGGGGTCTGTAGTAACCAAATTAAGCCTTTTGATGTCCTTCAGGGCGTTGAGAAGCACATCGGACTGGGACTCCTCACATTCGATTCTTACAATGCCTGCAAATTGTCCGCAGAATCTGGCCATGCGGCTCTCCAGCCAGTTACCACCATTGGCATTAACGACCGAGGAAAGTTCATCGACGATGCCGGGTCGATCCGGTCCAATAGCGGTAAAGACAAGCGATTTCATTTAGGTATAGTTGATCCCCTAGAATGCATTAAGCTCAGAGCAATTCTGGGTAGGTTGGTTTAAGATCAAGTGTGTCTCCGGCCTCTTTTTGTAGCTCAAGCAACTTTGCAAAGAGTGCCTTCATGATTTTTTTGGAGCCCTTTTTCTTTGAGATGTCGTTCATTTCTTCAGGATCAGCTTTCATGTCGAAGAGTAGTGCTTTTTTGATTTTGGGAAACAGAAGCAGTTTGTGTCCATCGGAGGTTACTGCACGTTGGAAATCCACATAGGCGCCGTATACGGCATCCAGTCCTCCCTTTTTGTTGTGTTTGAGCATTGGTAAAAGGCTCTCAAACTGGACATGTTTCGGTCTTTGAGCTTTAGCAAGTTCCAGTGAGGTGGCCATAACGTCCTGGAGATAGATTGGTGATGAATTACGAACGCCCGCTTTGATTCCGGGGCCCATGACCATGAACGGGACACGTACACTGTGGTCAAAGAGGCATTGCTTTCCAATCAAGCCATGATGTCCAACCGATAATCCGTGATCAGCGGTGAAGAAAATGTAGGTGTTCTCTGCTTGTCCAGTTTTCTTCAGGTGGTCAAGTATGCGTCCGATCTGTGTATCCATGTGACTGATGATTGCATAATACTCGCGGCGGTTTACCTGAACGGCGTGTTTGGTGCGGGGGAAAGGTGCCAGTTTCTCATCGCGCAGCCCCTTGCCACACCCGATGGCATCTTTCCATGGATACTCAGGCATAAAGCTCTCGGGTATTGCAATTTTTTCAGTCGGATATTTATCAACATATGATTTAGGTGCCTGACGAGGATCATGAGGTGCGTTAAAGGCAATATACATGAAAAAAGGACTGTCTTTCTTCTTGGAGTCATTGAGGTAATCTAGGGCATCATCGGCAACCACTTCGCTCCAATGCTTGCCGCCTTCCCAGAATCCTCCAAATTTCGGGTCGGTAGGATCCCAAGGGTCGGTGCCGTCGGCAAGTGGTCTGTTATACCCCTGTGCTGTCTGTTTCGGCATGCCTCCTCGGATATTGCGAGCGGTTCCAAAGAGGTGGTTGGCATCTGCTTTGACGTGCCATTTTCCGGTAAAGTAAGTTTCATATCCTGCCTTCGCCATCAGTTGTGGCCAGAGCTGCCCATCGAGAGATTTTTTCAACTCTTTTTCAGATTGTCTGGCATGCCACACATGCTTTCCTGTTACCAACATGGTTCTGCTAGCCACACATACTGCCCCGTGGTAACCGCCCATGTTGTAGGCGTGTGTAAAGGTGGTCCCGCCGTTAACAAGCTTATCGAGGTTTGGAGTTTCAATTTCAGGATTATTCAGCGCGCGAATGGTTTTATAACACTGGTCATCAGCAAAAATGAAAAGGATGTTTGGCTTGTCCTTAGCGGAAACATGGGTGATGGCGACCAGGATAACGGCGAGGATTGAGAGAAATGAATACATAGATAGTTTTTAATGATAGCGTTGGATTAACGTTATTGGTGATTCCAAAGCTGAAATAATTTGTCTCAGTTTGGCATATTTGTCGAAATTATGATCCCTCATGTGCTGTTTTGCATCAAGCTTTCAGGAAAAAACGCATATTTATATAGGATACATTGCTGGTCCGGAGTTGGCAGGCGAAAACACCTGTCGGCAACAGGCAAAGCTTGAACATCGTCGCGAGAACTGTGAGAATGAGGCATTAATGGGAGTGAACCCATAAGATCATGCATTTTCGTTTCATTTTATTTTCATTATTTATCGGTGCAGTGGAGAGCGTGCCGGGTTCCGAGATTGATTTCAATCGTGACATCCGTCCCATCCTGTCGAGCAATTGCTTCCTTTGCCATGGTCCTGATGCGGCGGATCGCAAAGCGAACCTGAGACTTGATACACGTGAAGGGGCTTTTAGCCTGAATGATGGGGTAAGGGCGATTGATCCGGATAAGCTGGAGGACAGTGAGTTCTTGTATAGGATTTTTTCGGAGGATGAGGATGAGGTGATGCCCCCGCCAGAGTCGCACAAGGCGTTAAGCGCAAAACAAAAATCCCTGCTCAAGCAATGGATTCTCTCCGGAGCAGAATATCAGGATCACTGGGCGTTTTTACCACCGGTGAAAGGCAAGGTCCCCTCCAGTAATAACAAGGGGATAGTCAATAATCCGGTGGACTCATTTATTCTTGGACAGCTTGAGAAGGTGGGATTGAAGCAGTCAGCTGAGGCCGATCGTCGTACCTTGATTCGACGGGTGACCTTTGACTTGACGGGACTGCCTCCGGCTCCCGAGGACGTTGAGGCATTCGTGAAGGACAAGTCTCCGCAGGCATATGAGAAGGTGGTAGACAGATTGCTAGAAATGGAGCGTTACGGGGAGCGCATGGCTCTGGCATGGATGGATGCAGCGCGCTATGGAGACTCCTCGGTAATGCATGCTGATGGTCCCCGGGACATGTGGGCTTGGCGTGACTGGGTCATTGATGCCTACAACTCTAATATGCCATTTGACCGGTTTACTACCGAGCAACTGGCTGGTGACCTTTTGCCTAATGCGACGATTGCACAGCGGGTAGCCTCCGGATTTAACCGCAACCACGCGACTTCGGATGAGGGTGGAGCATTCGCGGAAGAGCTTCGGGTTGAATACGTGGTCGACCGCGTCAAGACAACCGCCAATGTCTGGATGGGACTGACAATGGAATGTGCACAGTGCCATGATCATAAGTATGACCCGATTTCCCAGCGTGAATACTATCAAATGTTTGCTTACTTCAACAACACGACCGACCCGGGTATGCAGACACGGGGAGGTAACCAGTCACCAGTTGTCAATGTTCCCCCCCGTGAGCAGGCTGGTAAGTTGGCGGAATTGCGTAAGGCAATTGATGTGAGTGACAAGAAGATGGACGAGTATAAGCGGGGGGCTGTGCCGCAATACGTCAAGTGGTTGCGAGGTGCGGAGCAATCCGTGGGGGATGCTTTGCCGGAGCCGCCAGGTCTTGCCCATTTCTTTCCCCTTAATGAGCGGGGAGGTAAGCAGATCAAGGCCAGCGTGGGCGGAGGTGTCGGACAGATTCAGGGCAGGGTATACCCGGCCAAGCGCGGGGAGAATGGAGGATTGCGCTTTGACGGAAAGACCGCTGTTACGTTTGGTTCATGGCCAGCTCGGGAGCGCAACCAGGCCTTCACCTTTGCTGCCTGGCTGAAGGTTCCTGGTAATGGCAACGGTTCAGTGATTGCCCGCATGGATGTAGGGCAGGCCTTCCGGGGATATGATTTATGGGTCCAAAACCGTGCGGTCGGCACCCATATTATCAGCAGTTGGCCTCAAAATGCCCTTAAGGTGGTTTCCGCCCAACCCCTTGCTGCCGACAAGTGGCAGCATGTAGCTGTTATTTATGACGGCTCTTCTAAGGCTTCCGGGGTCAAGATCTTTATTGATGGCAAACTCGTGGGCAACAAGGTTGAGCAGGATTCACTGAAGGATTCCATCGTGACGCAGACGCCTTTTAAAATCGGCAGCCGTTCCAGTCAGGGTAATTATAACGGGGAACTTGATGAATTGCGCATCTACAACCGGGCACTTTCCGAGGCGGAGATTGTGCGGCTTGGCGGGGACCCTATCAAAGGCATCCTTGCAACCCCGTCGGCAAAACGCACACAGGAGCAGAAGATGGCATTGCTTGAGCACTTTCTTTCTTCTCAGGATCAGGAATACCAGAAACTGTTTGCAGCACACAGTAAGCTTTTGTCGGAGGAAAGTGCAATCAAGGGTCAAAAGGGCACTAGCGTGATGGTGATGCAGGATAACGCGGAAAATAAAACGCGTAAGACATATATTCTTGATCGTGGTGCCTATGACCAGCCGATTAAGGAAGGACCCGACGCTGTGATTAATCCCGGTATACCCGCGGCACTTCCACCCCTTGCCGAGGGAGCAACTGCCAATCGTCTTGGATTGGCTAATTGGTTAACCTCAGGTAAAAACCCACTGACGGCACGAGTGGCAGTCAACCGATACTGGGCATTGCTTTTTGGTCGTGGTCTGGTCAAATCCGTTGATGATTTTGGCAATCAGGGCAGTCCGCCAAGCCATCCTGCTCTTCTTGATTGGCTTGCTGTGGATTTTGTAGAGAGCGGCTGGAATGTGAAGCGGATGCTTAAGCAGATTGTGCTTTCAGCAACATATCGGCAGACAGCTCGCTTAACATCTCAACTGGCCAAAGCGGATCCGGAGAACATCTTGCTAGCCCGCTCCCCGCGTTTTCGGCTGCAGGGTGAGTTTATTCGGGATACGGCGCTAGATCTTTCAGGGTTGTTGGTCAAGAAGGTTGGAGGAGCAAGTGTTAAGCCCTACCAACCACCCAATATATGGAATGAAGTGTCACTGAATGGTGGCTTGCGCTACAAACGTGATAATGGTGAGAATCTTTACCGGCGTTCCATGTATACCTACTGGAAGCGTTCTGCACCCATGCCGAACATGTTGATATTTGATGCTCCCACTCGCGAGAAATGTATGATTCAGCGCCCCATTACTAATACGCCGCTGCAGGCATTGGTGACTCTTAATGACCCGCAGTTTGTAGAGGCGGCACGTGCTTTTGCTCAGAGATTGATCAAGGAGGGTGGCAATGATACGGAATCTAGGATTAACTATGGATTTAAACTGGCATTGTCCCGTTCAGCCACACAGCCGGAAGTGAAGGTGATAGAGCGAGTTCTGGGTGATCAGTTAACGAGGTTCCGAAATGATCCGAATAAGGCTAAGGAGTTTCTCGCTGTTGGTGAGATGGCTCGTGATGAGACCATTGATGCAGTGGATCATGCCGCTTGGATGGTTGTAGGGCAGCTGCTTCTTAATATGGATGAAACCCTCACACGTGGGTAATTTTTGTATCATTAAACACCAGTAAAAAAATGTATCACGATCCAACACGTCGACGTTTTTTGTTGAATACCGGACACGGCATGGGTGCCGCTGCCCTAAGTAGCCTGTGGGACCCTGGGCTCATTGGTTCCGCGCAGGCAGCGGGGGGATTGCCGGGATTTCCGAACTTTGCCCCGAAGGCCAAGAGGGCTATTTATCTGTTTTTTTCCGGAGGGCCTTCACATATTGACACCTTTGACTACAAGCCTGCCCTGCGGGAAATTCATGGCAAGGAATTGCCGGACTCTGTGCGCCAGGGGCAGCGAATCACCGGCATGACCAGTGGCCAGAAATCCTTTCCCTGTGTGGCGCCGATGTTTGAATTTGAGCGTTTTGGCAAGCACGGCACCTGGGTCAACAAGGACCTTCTGCCACATACAGCCAGCATAGTGGATGACATCACGATCATCAAGACCATGAATACCGAGGCGGTTAATCATGATCCGGCGATTACCTTCATCAATACCGGAGTTCAGCAACAGGGAAAACCAAGTATGGGCTCATGGCTAAGTTATGGCCTGGGTAGTGTTAATGAGAATATGCCAGCATATATTGTCATGATTTCCCGTGGTCGTGGTCAGCTTCAGGCGCTTTATGATAGGCTTTGGGGAAGTGGGTTCCTTCCCTCCAGTCACCAGGGGGTGAAGCTACGCAGTAATGGTGAGCCGGTTCTTTACCTTAACAACCCTCCTGGAATTGACCGTGATGCACGTCGCGGGATGCTGGATGGCCTAAAGGAGCTCAACAAAGGAACATTCCAGAAATTTGCGGATCCGGAGACTCAGTCACGTATTGAGCAGTATGAAATGGCTTTCCGAATGCAGGCCGAAGTTCCTGAGCTGATGGATATTTCAAAGGAACCCAAGCATGTAAAGGATCTTTACGGACCTGCTGTCGAAAAGCCCGGCAGTTTTGCTCGCAATTGTCTGCTGGCAAGGCGTATGGCCGAAAAAGGGGTGCGCTTTCAGCAACTCTTTCATCGTGGTTGGGATCAGCATGGAAGCCTGCCTTCAAAGCTTCGCCAGCAGTGTGAAGATATTGATCAACCCTGCGCGGGACTGATTAAAGACTTAAAAGAGCGCGGGATGTTTGATGATACCCTTGTGATCTGCGGTGGCGAGTTCGGTCGGACGATTTACTCGCAGGGAAAACTGACCAAGGATAATCACGGCCGGGACCACCATGGGCGGTGCTTTACCACTTGGATGGCTGGAGCGGGAATTAAGCGCGGCTACGAGCATGGCAAGACGGATGATCATTCCTATAATATTCTTGAAGACCCCGTTCATATACGTGACTTGAATGCAACTATTCTCAATCAACTAGGTATTCATCACGAGAAACTAACTTTCCGTTATCAGGGCCTTGACCAGCGTCTTACCGGCGTTGAGGAGGCTAGGGTGGTCAAGGAGATTCTTGCTTAGCGCTGACCGACTCTGAGATTACGAGTGGGATACTCGCTTTCGAAAGTAATTTTAATCAGGATCTTCAGGTTGAACCAGGCAGCTTGCCATTCCGGCTAGTTCTGCAGCCTGGATTCCTAAGTGACTGTCTTCAAAGACAAGGCATTTATCTGGCGCTACTCCCATACGCTTTGCAGCAAGCAGGAAGAGGTCGGGTGCCGGCTTACTTTTTTCCACGTCATCCTGAGTGATGATAATATCAAACAAATTGGCAATGTTAATCGCTTCCATGGTCCGGATCACCGTTTTCCGGATTCCTCCCGACGCTACCGAAATGGGTTTTCCTTCAGCCGCTTTTTGGCGGGCAAAATTCACGACAGGATCATAAGGCTTCACTTGGTCCAAGTTTGCAAAGAAGTAGGCCTCTTGATCATGAACGACTTGCACGGGGTTCATTTGACACCCATAGCGCTCGTTGAGTATTTCCACAGTGTCGTGCATGCCAACGCCGGCGTACGACTGGGCAATCTCCCGGGTAAACTCAAAGTTTCCGCCATTTTTCTTAAAGGAGTCAATCCAGCCGTCGAAATGAACGTGCATGGAAAGTGACAAGGTGCCGTCATGATCGAAGATGAAGCCTTCAAAGTCGCCTTTTGGAATATCCATTTTTTACCAAGTGATATTATGACGTGCAAATCGGTGGGGCAAGATGCTGTTGCTGGTTTATTGCTGGATCCTATGTATTATACCGTCGAGGACAATTCTTAATTCCGTGAGTTTTGTTCTTTCTTGGGTTATCACAATAGGTTTTATGGATGTCCTTATCCTCTATCCGGTGCAGACTGATGTCGTTACCGGTAATTCCTGCTCGGCAGAGCAGTGGGCGGAAATTCTTATGAAGCTGGGGCATAGGGTGGAACTGGGCGGCACTGCTGCAGGCAGGCGGGCAGAATTACTGGTCGCTTTAAATGCGGAAAAAATGCATGGGGAAATCGCGGTTTTCTCGCGCGAAAACCCGTCGTCCAGAATCGTAGTGATCCTCACTGGAACAGATATATATCCGGAAGTTTCTGACGTGTCCCTTTGCTCAATGGAGTTGGCAGACCGTGTGGTCGCTCTCCAGAAAAATGCGGTGAAGGTTATTCCTGAGCGGTTTCATGAAAAACTGCACGTTATCGTGCAGTCCGTAGAGCCAACTTGCATTACGACAAGATGGGAAATGAATCCTGAAAAATTCAATGTTGCTCTCGTGGCAAATCTGCGTGCCGTTAAAGATCCCTTCCTTACGACACGTGCTCTTGGTTATCTGCCTGACAAGTCTATGGTATACATTAGGCATGCGGGATTTCCACTGGATTGCGGCAGTGATGTGCGGGCCAGACAGGAAAGTGGCCTCCATTCACGTTACGAGTGGCTTGGAGGTTTGACGACGCTCCAATCAAGAAAGCTAATCAGCAGTAGTGATGTTTTATTGCTGACTTCCAAGCATGAGGGGGCAGGTAGGGTAATTGGTGAGGCAATTGCTGATGGCACCCCCATCATTGCTACACGGGTGGAGGGAATTACGGGACTTGTGGGGAATGATTACAAGGGGTTGTTTCCGGCTGGAGATGCCGAAGATCTTGCTGCACTGCTGACCCGTGCTGAGAATGATAGTTTGTTTCTTGATGAACTGACTCAATCCTGTCGTGAACTGAGTCCGATTTTTGATCCCAAGACTGAGGTGAAGGCGTGGGAGGATTTGATAGCAATGTTGGTGTAACTGGTAGGTTCCTATCAGGCTGGGCAGCGTCGGAGTATTTTGTTGGCTCGTTTTTCGATCGAGAGAGCTTTGCGCTCCTTGCCCATATCGCGCATTAGTGAAGCGAAGTTGGCCACTACGATTGAAAAAGTATGAGCATTCTCTGCTAGGTTATTTTCGAGAATGCGCATGGCAGTCTGATAGTTTTTGAGTGCCTGCTCATTCTCCCCGAGTTCATGGAGGACTGTGGCCAGGTTGCCATGGGATTGTCCAAGGTCGGGATGATCCGGTTTACTAACCTGCTTATGGATTTCAAGCGCTTGGTTATACATCTCCCTAGCCTGGCCATTGTAGCTGGATGACTGGTATAGTGCCCCTAGATTATTATAAACCCCTGCAACATCTGTGTTTTTCTTGCCTGATACCCGTTCTAGGATATCCAAAGCTTTCAAATACTGGGTTTCCGCCAGCTTGAAGTTTCCACTTTCTTTATAGATCATTCCAAGGTTGTTGCACAAGTTGGCCACGTCGAGTTCGGCTGGTGGATCCATGGCTTCAAAAAGCTCAATAGATTGCTGGTAGAGAGGAATGGCGGATTCCGGCAATTGGCTAAAGTCATAAACAGCACCAAGACTGCACTTTAAGCGGGCTACCTGACTGACAGGGATATCACTTGTCTCAGCCAGTTGCAGGGCTTCCAGATATAGCCTTTCGGAATCCGGATAATCTCCACTTTCTCTGCGCAGGTTGCCAAGCATTTCCAAGGCAGTAATTAAGTGCGGGGTCGCTTCAGGATCGGTATCAAGAGTGCGGCGACCGGTTTCGATTGCTGTTTGCGCACTGATGGCTGCTTCTGTGTATTTGTTCTCATCCTGCAAGGACTGCACGCGGTTCAGGAGAACACTTAAGAGGCTGGGTGGATTTGTATGACTCATGGGATGGGGGATTTTTCTGAAGTTCAGACAACTTCTATAACGTTAATCTTTTCTTACCCAATGACCAGATTAATTGCTTTTATATTCAATAAATATCATTATATTTATAGGTTTATAATAATTACTAGGTAAAAAAAGAGGGATAACCTTGCATTACTTTGTAAAGACGCAGATTTTGCCGTGTGCCCCGGCATGGTCTCGGATTAATGACCGATAAGGCGAAATAATTCCGTGCGCGTCTTGGGCAGTCGGTGCCCGGCCTGTTCGAGGTTCTTTGCCGGCATCTCCCCGGGCTCAAGCACACCCAGCAGTTGCGCCATTTCTTTTTCATAGTGCAGTATGGCTTTGATGTCTGGAGGGTTCTGCTCGAGGTGGTTGAGCGCCCGGCTGAGCAGGTTGTTAAGGGAGGCGATAGGGCTTTCGGGCTCGGTTACCAGGCTTAGTAATTGTACAAAATATGTTGCGGCCAAGGTCTGCAGATAGCTTTTCCTCAAGCCCGGGCGTATGGAATGAAGCGAAAGTTCCCGCAACGGGTGCAGATCCGTTTTTCTACTTCGAGCAATGACGAATTCTGCTTCGCAGAATAGGTCCAGTTTGCCAGCAAAAGGACTCTTGGGACGGCGCGCGCCTTTGGCTACCGTCTTTAGTATTCCATGCTTCTCGGTGCACCAGTGAATGATCAGGCTCGACTCAGTGAGTGGGGTTCTCCGGATAATTGTTCCCCTGCATTTTTCCATTTGGCTTGTAGGTTGCACGAATTGGTCTTATTAGCTACAATAACGATCTCATGGATACAATTTCCAATGACCTCCAAGCTTTCGATACCGATTCTCTGAAATCGCTCATTGGTCAGCTTCGGAGGTATCTTTGACTTGGACAAGCTCAAAGCTGACATAACCGACCTTGAGGAAAAAATGTCGGCTCCCGGGTTCTGGGACAATAATGAGAGGGCAATAAGCATATCTGGTAGGCATGCTGCCGCTACCAAGCGAATCAATACATTCAGTGAGCTGGAGTCTAGGGTTGCTGATATTGATGAGTTGATCGATTTTGCGCGAGAGGAAAATGATATTGAGTCAGCTAAGGAAGTTGAAAAAGAGTTCAAGGATATTAGCAGTCAACTTAATGAACTGGAACTCGAGCTACTTCTTTCCGGAGAACATGATGATAAGAACACTTTCCTGACTGTTCAGGCGGGCACAGGTGGTACTGAAGCATGTGACTGGGCCGAGATGCTGTTTCGCCAATACCAACGCTGGGCGGAACGTCGGGGTTTCAAGGTTGAAGTGGTGGAATACAAGGAACATGATGAGGCTGGTGTCAGCTCGGCAACACTGCGCATTGTTGGTGAGAATGCATATGGTTATCTGAGAACGGAATGTGGAGTTCACCGCCTGGTTAGAATTTCCCCCTTCGATGCCAATGCGCGGCGGCATACTTCTTTTGCAAGTGTTGATGTGGTTCCGGAGTTGGAAGATGACGGGGATATTGAGATTGATGAGAAGGAGTATGAAATCACAACGACTCGCAGTGGTGGTAAAGGAGGTCAAAATGTCAACAAGGTCGAGACTGCGGTTATCCTCAAGCACCATGCTTCCGGGATTATTATACGCTGCAGTGCTGAGCGCAGTCAGCACAAGAACCGAGCCGTTGCCTTGCAGTTGCTTCGGTCAAAGTTATTTCAACTTGAGGAGGACAAGAAGCGTGCTGAGATGGAAAGGGTTTACGGGGAAAAGGGTGAGATCGCATGGGGTAGCCAGATCCGTTCCTATGTGTTTCAACCTTATCAGTTGGTCAAGGATCACCGAACTGGTCACGAGACCAGTAATGTCAACGACGTGATGGACGGAGCTCTTGATGACTTCATTGGGGCAAAGTTGCGCGGACAAACTGTCAGTAAGGATTAGAGTGGCATTTTACCGGTTATGAAGTGATGGAGCACCGGCTTGAAATCGATATCCTGACGATATTTCCCGAGGTTGTTAAAGGACCCCTTACCGAGAGCATCATAGGTAGGGCGGTAACCAGTGGTATTGTAGACTGTAGGGTTCATGATTTAAGAGAATGGAGCGTAGATCGGCACCGTAAAGTCGATGACGAGCCTTATGGTGGAGGACCGGGAATGGTGATGAAGCCCGAGCCGTTCTTTGCTGCGGTAGGTGATCTCAAGCGGGAGCACACCCGCGTCATTTTAATGACTCCGCAGGGCACAAGGCTCAACCAGTCCATGGTGCGTTCTTCGGCCTGCAATGACAAACATTTGATTATCCTGTGCGGGCATTACGAGGGGGTTGACCATCGGGTGGTAGAAGCCTTGGTGGATGAGGAGATTTCAATAGGTGATTATGTGTTAACCAATGGGGCGGTTGCCGCTGCAGTTTTTGTTGATGCGGTAACACGGTTAATTCCCGGAGTCCTCGGCGATGAGCGTTCTCCGCAAGAGGAGTCTTTTTCCGAGGCGGATGGAATATTGGAGGCGCCCTGTTATACCCGTCCGGTTCAGTTTGAGGGGATGGATGTGCCCGAGATACTCCTTTCCGGGCATCATGAGAGAATTGCAGCATGGCGGCACAAGCGTGCCATGGAGAGAACTTCCGAGAACCGCCCGGACCTTCTGGGGGATCAAGAGCTCTGATGATTGCAGCATCTCTGCTGGCTTACTGCATCATCTATAAAATGGTCGGGCCGGCGGGATTCGAACCCACGACCTCTTCACCCCCAGTGAAGCGCGCTACCAAGCTGCGCTACGGCCCGACTTTGGTGTTTTAGAGTAAGCTGAAAAGCTTTTCTAAATCCTATGATTGCGACCTTTGACCACTTGTGTTGTCGAAGCAAGAGGAAAACCTGCTAAGAGGCGAGCTTGGTGGATGAAGAAAAGGGGGTTGCTATGCTGGCTCCTGAAAGCGAAGTTCCCTTAATTATTTAAATGTCTGATGTGAATCCAATAAAGGTGGCAATCCTAGGGGCTAGTGGTTATTCCGGTGCTGAGCTGGTGCGTATATTACTTGGTCATGAAGGGGTTGAGCTGGTTTGCGTGACTTCGCGAAGCGAGTCAGGAAGAAGTCTTGCTGATGTTTTTCCGCGTTTCCGGGGTGTTGGCGTGGCTGAGATACTAAAATTTATTGCCCCGGATATCGATGCTATCAAATCCACTGGAGCAGAGGTTGCTTTCTTGGCCCTGCCGCATGGGGTTGCTGCCGGTTTTGCTGGTTCATTGCTTGAGGCAGGGCTAAAGGTCATAGATCTTAGTGCGGATTTTCGCATTGCGGATGGGA
>CALCSP010000056.1 GCA_937893785.1 uncultured Verrucomicrobiales bacterium | reverse complement strand
GGGCCATTCGTGCGGCACAATCCGGTAAACATATCCTATGTGAAAAGCCCATAGGGATGGATTTGGAGGAAGCGGAGCAGATCATTGCGGTTGCTCGGGAAAATGATGTCTTTCTCATGGAGGCATATATGTATCGGTGCTCGGCTCAGACAGCAGAGATTGTTCGGTTGATCAGCGAAGGAGCAATTGGGAAGGTCAAATCCATTGAGGCTTCCTTTTCCTTTGATATTGGTCCCAACCCGGAGGGGCGGCACCTTAACAAGGCCCTAGGAGGTGGCGGTATTCTTGATGTCGGGGGATACCCAATGTCGATGGCGATGCTGGTAGCTGGTGTTGCCTGTGGAGAGGATTTTGCCGAGCCCGAAGTGGTCAAGGCGGTGGGACATCTTGGAGAGACTGGAGTTGATGAATATACGAGTGCCGTGGCTCTTTTCCCTAATGGCATTATTGCCAGGCTGAGTTGCGGGGTTGCCCTTGAGGAACCCATTAATGTCAGTATTGCCGGCACGGAGGGCAGGATTTTTGTTCCCCTGCCATGGAAGCCTGCCCAGAAGGGCGGTGCGACTCAATTGCACCTATTTAAACCGGGCAACGAGGATCCTGAGGTGATTGAGGTAGTCAGTGGAGACCACCTGTATGGAGCTGAAGCAGATACCGTAGCCCGGTATATCAAAGCCCGACAGGCTCGATCTCCAGCTATGAGCCTAGATGAAACGCTAGGCCTTATGCGTGCCCTAGACTCCTGGAAGGAGCAAATAGGCCTTTCCTATAAGAATTAATAAAAATGGCAGCCGAGACATTACGGTGTTTGCCGTAAGCCTTTGTTTCCGCTATCATCATGCATAGTGGGCAATTTAGCCTGTTTGCATGATGGAGGAAAATTCCAGTTTCGAAGCCGATGAGCTCGAGGTCAACCTGGAGGCTGCTGGCCTTGAGCGCCTTCGCCAAGAGCGACGTGGTCAGCTTGTTTCGATCGTCACAACGGTTGCAGTGCACGCCATTCTGCTGCTTTTGCTTACGCTTATCTTTGTTTCGCTTGGACCGGAGGAAGTGCCACAGATTGTGGCTGTGACGGAGAAGGGACTGGAGCAGGATAATCTCAAGAAGAAGGACTTTGCCCGATCAGTTAAGCAAAAACCGCAACCGGCTCAAAGTGCGTCCAGAGTTCAGCCAATTGCTGCTGCGCTAGCTTCACCCATTGCAGTGCCCTCCATCGAAGACCCTGCTGAAGTGCCGGTGGGCATCGGTGTTGATATTGGTCGCGGCTTTGGCTTCGGTCGAGGTAAGGGAGGTGGAGGAGGAGGGGGGTCAATGTCTTTTTTCGGAGCGAAGGCTCAGGCAAATAAGGTTGTGTTTCTAGTGGATTTTTCTGAATCAATGGTCAGAGAAGGTGGAGGGGTTCGACTAGAACGGTTAAAGAAGGAACTGATCAATTCACTGAGCAAGCTTCCCAAAGGAATGGAGTTTCAGGTGATTTATTATTCGCATGCACCATGGCTTGGTGGTGAAACTCTTTTGGGTGCACCTGCAAGGTTTGCTGACAACCCCGCTGACAGGATTCCATGGAGTCAGGCAACCAAAGAAGGGATTGCAAAAGCAATTAATGATGTTCGAATTGCACAGACCAAGGGAGGCACTCGCTGGAAACCTCCCCTTGAACTGGCTCTAGCTATGAAGCCTGCCCCATCGTTGATTTGGCTGCTTTCGGATGGGGCGGCGGATGACCGTGAGGAAGTTGTTGATGATATGCAGAAGATTAACCCCCTGAATGTGCCGATTAATACGATTGGTCTTGAGCTTCCCGGGCCTGGCTTTAGCTCATTGGTGGCGATTTCACGCCGCACGGGAGGGAAAGCGAGCATTGTCATAGGCGGACGGCTTTATACCGGTGCTGCCGCTTTGCAATACGCAACCGATGAATTTGGTGGAGGTATTGATTTTTAGTCACTTAAGGCACATTTTACGATTCTATTTAAAGCATAAATTTTCTGTAAGTATGATGATCTTCTTTCGTTTTTGGGCATGGATATTTGTGATAACAGGTATTTCACTGACCGCTCCTGTTGTAGGTGCGCCTCCAAATATTCTTTTCATCATGGCTGATGATCTGGGCATAGGAGACCTGTCAAGTCATGGGGCCAGTGACATGAAAACCCCAAACATTGATAGGCTGATGGCTTCCGGCTGCCGCTTTAACAATGCTTATGCCAATTGCCCTGTTTGCTCGCCGACGCGTGCTGCTTTTCTGACGGGAAGATATCCCGACATGGTTGGTGTGCCTGGTGTGATCCGGACGCACCGCGTTAATAACTGGGGATATCTTGATCCAGAAGCGACAACCCTGCCTCAGATTCTCAAGAAGGGAGGTTACCATTCTGCCCTAATCGGCAAGTGGCATCTTGGCCTAGTGGAGCCCAATACGCCGATTGGCAGGGGCTTTGATTACTTCAAGGGGTTCCTTGGTGACATGATGGATGACTATTATCATCACCGGCGTCATGGCGTAAATTATATGCGGGAAGGGCGCAAGGTGATTACACCAAAGGGACATGCTACTGATTTGTTCAGCGACTGGGCCGTTGAATACATCAAGAGCAGGGTGGGACAAGAGTCACCTTTCTTTCTTTTCCTTTCTTATAATGCACCTCATACCCCGATTCAGCCGCCCAAGGAGTGGACAGTTAGGGTAAAGGAACGTGAAAAAGGGATCTCTGAGCAGAGGGCGAGATTGGTGGCCTTGATTGAACATATGGATGAGGGAATCGGCAGGGTTATTGATGGCCTGAGGAAGAGTGGGCAATATGATAATACATTGATTATCTTTACTTCTGACAATGGAGGACAGGGGAATGTGGGGGCTCGTAATGCTCCCTGGAAGGGAGAGAAGCAGCAGATGTGGGAGGGGGGACTGCGTGTTCCGACCTGTGCCAGTTGGACTGGTAAAATTAAGCCCGGCTCTCTTTTTGATGGTGATGCTATGACAATGGACTGGTTGCCAACCCTTGCTGAAGTGGCAGGTGTGCCTGCCCCGGAAGGGATTGAGGGAAAAAGCCTTTGGGGGGCTCTGAGCGGTAAGGGTGTTGAGCTGGGTGAGCGGTTGCTGATCTGGGTACGCCGTGAGGGAGGTGCAAAATACGGAGGTCAGGATTACTACGCCGTGCGACGAGGAAAATGGAAGCTTTTACAGAATTCTGCCTTTGAGCCCTTCAGCCTGTTTGATCTGAAGGCTGATCCGGGGGAGCAACAACCCGTTCAAAAGGCGGGAAAAGAGCGTAGGGAACTTGAATTTCAGTTGCGTGAACACGTTCGGCGGGCTGGTTTTATAAGGTGGCAGGGGCGTGAGCCCGACGTGGAAATGGTCAAGTAGGAGGCATTTAAACAAGCAATATGATGTTTTGCTTGCATCGGCGGCGCTGCAAATCTAAGTTATTGCCCCCAAAAAAGCCTGACTACCTGTTAACGAACTAAAGCAATGAAAGCTGATTTGCATCCCGAATACCAGATTACCACGATTACGTGTACCTGTGGGGCTGTTTATGAGACCCGTTCAACAGTTCAGAACCTCAAGGTGGGTATTTGCATGCAGTGTCATCCGTTCTTTACTGGTGAACAGCGTTTTGTGGATACCGCAGGCCGGGTAGAGAAATTCGCCAAACGTTATGGCAGCACTCAGGCTCGTCGTGCTGACAAGACCGAGGAGGTCAAAGAGGAATCCGAGGCGGCATCTGCTCCCGCCTAGCGAGTTTGTGAGATTTAGGGAGTTGTTTTTCCCGCACTGGGAAATCTGATTACCCGTGTCCTTTACCGATGGATGAGTTTCCTGTTGGGCATATATATTTGATGCAACTGATCTGAGTATAATGGATTTTGAGCCACTGATTGAAAAGAAACGCGCCCGCTTGGTTGACATCGAGGAAGCGATGTCTGCCGAGGATTTTTATTCCGACCAGCGACAGGCCGCGGAGGTTTCCCAGGAGTATAACTTTATCAAGAAGTTACTGGAAAACTGGGCTCTCTATGAAGGGATGTTAGGCCAGCTTGAGGATAATAGGGAACTGGCGAAGGGGGATGATGAGGAGATGGCAGCTTTGGCCTTGGAGGAAATACCGGAACTTGAAAAGGAGGTTGAGAGGTTGACCGGGGAGATTCAATACGCACTACTTCCTAGGGATGTTACCGAGAATCGTGATGCCATTGTTGAAATTCGTGCCGGGACGGGAGGGGATGAAGCCTCACTTTTTGCTGGGGACTTATTGAGAATGTATCAACGTTTTTCAGAATTACAGGGCTGGCGGGTTGAGTCGCTTGAGGCCAGTCCATCGGGAGTTGGAGGGTTCAAGGAAGTTACAGTCAAGGTGAGTGGTGTGGAGGTGTTCCGGCGTCTGAAGTATGAGAGCGGTGTTCATAGGGTACAAAGGGTTCCCGAAACGGAAACTCAGGGGCGTATCCATACATCAACTGCCACAGTTGCAGTGATGCCTGAGGCTGAGGATGTCGATGTTGAGTTAAAGCCTGAGGAACTCAATATCCAGGCGACGCGATCAGGTGGTCCTGGCGGGCAGCACGTCAATACAACGGATTCGTGTATACAGGTTACGCATATTCCCAGCGGAATCATGGTCAGGTGCCAAGATGGAAGAAGCCAGACAAAGAATAAGGAAAAAGCGTTAACTATCTTGCGCTCCAAGCTTTTAGAGGCAAAGCAGCAGGAGGAGGCAGCGAAGTATTCCGAGCAACGACGTAACCTTATCGGCAGCGGTGGCAGGGAGGAAAAAATCAGGACATACAATTTTCCACAAAACAGGGTGACCGACCATCGCATCGGTTTGACTTTGTATAATCTGGAGGGGGTGCTTGCCGGGCAAGTCAGTGAACTTGTTGAGGGGTTACAGGCATCGGAGATGGAGGAGCGCTTGCAGGAGGCGGGGCTGGGTTAACCTTTTCTGCGCTTTGATGAAAACGTTGCTGGATACTCTCCAAGGCGGGACAAAATATCTTGAGCAGCGGGGAGTTGAGGATGCCCGGTTGAATATGGAATACCTGCTGGCCAAGGTTCTTCAATGTGAGCGGATGGATCTCTATCTGGACTTTGATCGCCCGCTAGCAGAGGAACAACTGGTACCCTTGAGAGAGTTGTTACGCTGCCGGGGGGAGAGGCAACCTCTTCAACACCTGCTAGGTGAGGTCGAGTTTCATGGACGAAGTTTTTTGTCAGATTCCAGAGGGCTTATTCCTCGTCCTGAGACTGAGGAGCTTGTTGGCATTATCCTGGAGCGTTTTACTGAAGGTCAACCACCTTCCAGAGTGGTTGATGTTGGGTGCGGGTCTGGTGTCATCGGGCTGTCCCTCGGTTTGGAATGGCAGGATTCCAACGTGTTTTTGGTGGATATCTCGAGCGAGGCGCTTGCCCTTGCCGAGGAGAATGCAAAACGCCACATTGAATCCAATAAAAGATTCCAATTTATTGAGACCGACTTGCTGGATGGTATTTCTGGGCCTTTCGATTTGGTAGTCGCCAACCTTCCTTATATTAGCACAAGTGAATTGCCAGGGCTTGAGCCTGAATTACAGTATGATCCGCAATTGGCGCTTGAGGGAGGAGAGAAGGGTATTGAAATCGTTGAGCGACTGATTTGTCAGTTACCGGGTAAGATTGCAAAGGGAGGCGTATTGGCTCT
This sequence comes from uncultured Verrucomicrobiales bacterium, assembly GCA_937893785.1. GTDB lineage: Bacteria > Verrucomicrobiota > Verrucomicrobiia > Verrucomicrobiales > DEV007 > CACIUL01. The sequence goes on along the minus strand of CALCSP010000056.1, from coordinate 524 downwards.
GGAGTTGGGAGAGAATCAGGGCGCATTGCTCTCGGATGTGCTTACTGCTTCTGGAATAAATCATTGGGATTTATTGAAAGACCTTGCTGGGACAGAACGTTTTATAGTGGCAACAGCCTGAAATAGGGCAAAACTGGCTTTTTTTTATGGAAAAACTCCTCGTTCACGGCGGATCACGACTGCAGGGCACTGTTACCATTAGTGGTTCAAAGAACAGTGCATTGCCGATTTTGGCGGCAACTCTTTTGACTGGGGAGAGATGCGTGATTCGCAGGGTCCCGGATTTGAGTGATACCAATTACATGGTGAGGATTCTTGCCACGCTTGGAGCTGATGTTGAAAGGGCTAGTGGTAACGTGATCGCCAGTGCCGGGAATATTTCTCACCAGGCTCCGTATGACCTTGTTCGGAAGATGCGTGCATCAGTTTGTGTTCTAGGCCCGTTGGTGGGTAGGTTGAAGCAGGCTGTTGTCTCTCTTCCTGGAGGGTGTGTGATTGGGGATCGGCCTATTGACCTTCACTTG
>CALCSP010000055.1 GCA_937893785.1 uncultured Verrucomicrobiales bacterium | reverse complement strand
TTTTGGCTGACCGGCGCCAATCGCTATTCTGTACCCGGCCAGAATATGGCTAACAGCATTTCAGCGGATCAGGTGATTGCTCAGCATCTCGGGCAGGAAACCCGCTTTGCCTCCATGCAGTTGGATAGTAGTGATGGCAGCGCCTCCGGCCATGGGCCGGGCTTGTCCTTGTCCTGGGATCAACGCGGTAAACCTGTGGCAGGCTTGGATGATCCGCTGCAAGTCTTTCATAAGCTCTTTTCGGCCGATGAACTTCCGTTGGCTCAAAGGCAGGCGGCCATTGCGGAGAAACGTAGTGTGTTGGATGCGGTACTTACTGAGGCCAAGCGCGTGCAGCGTGGGCTTTCCAAAAACGACAATGATAAACTCGACGAATATTTCCAAGGCATTCGCGATATCGAAACTCGCTTGAGTAAAGATGAAGACTGGCTTGATGTCCCCAAAGCAAAGCCCCCAATAGAGGAACCTTCGCCTGGGCTTAAGGGGAAAGAGGAGATAGAGATGATGTACAATCTCATTGTAGCCGCACTGCAAACCGATAGCACTCGGGTGTTGAGCTACCGCCTGCCCGGTCAGAAATTATTGAATAGCATGGGCGTAACCCTGAGTGCCCATAACATCAGCCACTATTCCCCCGGTGAGCGGATGGAGGCCTCAAAGGCACGAGACAAAGCTCACTCTGAATTACTTGCCGGCTTGATTGATAAACTCAAGGCAACCAAGGAGGCCGATGGGTCAAGTCTGTTTGACCATACTGCGTTAGCTTTCGGCTCGAATATTAGTTCAATCCATTATCTGGATAACTGCCCAACTATGCTCACCGGTGGTGGAGCTAATCTGAAACTGGGCCAACACCTTGCCCTCCCTAAAGACACGCCGCTATGCAACGTGTGGCTGACTATGCTGCAAGGCTTGGGCATTCAAGCCGAACGTCATGGAGATAGTTCCGGTATAGTGAAGGAACTGCAGGCGTGAGTAAATTATCTTTCTCAATGGTAGCAGCCTTCGTGGGGCTGGTTGGTTTTAGCTGGGCGGTCGACTCGAAGGTGGAGATGCCGATAAAGCACTACGCTCTTCTTGAAAATTACTGCATCGACTGTCACAACTCAGAAACACAGAAGGGCAAAGTCGACTTGGAGAGTCTGTCTTTTAAGGTCACAACAATCCAGCAGGCCGAGTTGTGGCAGAAAGTGCTCAACGCCATGAACGCCGGCGAGATGCCTCCCGAAAATAAGCGGCAACCGCAGAATCAGGAGAAGACTGATTTCCTTGATGATCTGGCACAAACCATGGTGCTGGCACGAAAGAAACTCTCTGATTCAGGCGGTGAACAAATTATGCGTAGGCTGAACCGCCGCGAATACCGCAACACGATCGAATCCCTTACGGGTGTAACCCTGAATGTTGAATCGCTACCTTCAGATGGAGGCACTGGCACTTTTGATACGGTGGGAGCTTCCCAGTATATTTCCCCGGACCAGTTCGAGCAGTATTTGAAACTTGGACGCAGTGCAATTGATGAAGCCTTCGAACGCCAAAAAATTTCATCAAGTCCCACTATCACCTTGCGTGTTGATCCAGAAAATCACGTTAACAAAGCTGACCTCAAAAGTCTCAAGCAACTCAATGAAGAATATCAACGTTTCATTGGCTGGAAGAAAGAAGTCGACAAGGTGCTCAATGATCCAAAGAACAAGGCAATAGTGACTAAAATCCTCAAGGAAAACCCGAAGCTAGATTTATCAGCATTCCCATCGGATTCAGCGCTCAAGTTCTACCATCATGCTAACCGATTAATCGGCATGCCTAACCCAAAGAAATACGGATTCAAAGACCACAATGACGCCGTTTTTACAGTTCAAAACGGTTACTCTCGCAAGTTTAGCTACTTAAAACACTATTCTAAACTTCCCGGTAACGATCGAGGAGCTTACTTAAAATTAGCCTGGGGAATTCAGCGATTTGACATTAAACCAAAGACAAAACTCGTCCCCGGCACTTATAAGCTTCGAATAAATGCAGGCGCGGTAGAAGGCTCTCCACTATCACGTCGCTTTATCGAAATTGGACATCCACAGCGCGGTCAGGTTGAATTTTCAGGGCGTCCCATCAGCAGTCATCAGGTTATTGGCACGGTTAAGCAACCGCAGATCATCGAAACTTTAGTAGAAGTCGGAATCGATACTAAATCGGGTTTCGCCATTCAGGAAAAGCAACCGTTAGATCGTAATGCTGTTCGGGACGAATTTGATAGAGCAAAACGGGCGAATGGTTACGGTATTAAGCCTGCCATTTGGGTGGATTGGATGGAACTGGAAGGTCCCATTAAGGAAACAGCGATACAAACGTTTCGGGTCGAACCGGAGAACACCGTTAATGTCCGAAGCGCGCAAGCCATGAAACAAATGGAGGAGGTCCAGCAACGCTATCTTGGTTGGAAGGCTGGAGTTGACAAGGCTGCTCTCGCTCCTGCAAATCAAAAAGCCCTCGAGCAGATTCGCAAGAAATACAAACTTACCGACCTGACCAATAATTTAAGACTTTACCAAAACGCCAATCTCCTCAAAGGGATACCTGATCCCAAGAAATTCGGTTTTAAAGATGCGAATGCGGCATCTTTTTCCTACCAGAGCGGATATGGACGGGTCTATCCTTATCTTAAGCACTATGCTGAACTGCCCTTGAGTGATCGCGGCACCTACCTGAAGCTTGGCTGGGGAATACAAAGGATTGATGTGACTCCGCCCAAGGACAAACTTTTGCCCGGCACCTACAGGCTCAGGATTCGGGCCGGTTCGGTAAAAGATTCCGATCCAAAGAGGCATTTCATCCAGATTGGGCACCCGCAA
>CALCSP010000054.1 GCA_937893785.1 uncultured Verrucomicrobiales bacterium | reverse complement strand
TTACTTTTAGTATCGAACGCTTATATTCCTCAGTCCGATAATCAAAACCATAATTCCTCCTTTGATTCCGGGGCTGCGCACGTGCAGCAAGCACAAATAAAGGAGATCAGGTCATGGGGCTTAACCAACCTTAATTCTGTCGGTGAAGAAAAGGGTGGTGAAAAAGGGCTTTTACTCTTCATGCTTCTAGCACTGGCAGGCGGCATAATACTAAATCTCATGCCATGTGTATTTCCTGTGTTGGGAATCAAAATTATGGGGTTTGTTCAACAAGCAGGAGAAGATAGTTCTTCGATTCGCAAACACGGCTGGGTTTTCACTTGCGGTGTTGTTTTATCCCTTTGGGCCCTTGTTGGCGTCCTTTTCATTGTGAGGTACTACGGTGAAAGTGCAGGTTGGGGCTTTCAGCTTCAGGAGCCTGGCTTTGTACTATTTATGATCCTGTTGATGTTTGTTTTTGCATTGAATCTCTGCGGATTATTTGAGTTTGGGACATCTGCCATTGGTGTGGGCTCCTCTCTTCAATCAAAAAGCGGCCTTGGCGGAGCGTTCTTTTCAGGAGTATTGGCTGTGCTTGTTGCAACGCCTTGCACCGGTCCTTTTATGGCACCCGCACTTGGTTACGCCCTTTCACAACCCTTGCCTCTTGCGCTACTGGTTTTCACGATGCTGGCAATAGGATTAGCGCTGCCATACTTATTGCTTTCCTATTTCCCTTTTCTCATTAGAAAGTTGCCGCGGCCGGGTGCGTGGATGGAGACATTCAAGCAGTTTATGTCCTTTCCAATGTTCGCAACCGCTATATGGCTCATGTGGATTTTTGCCTCTCAGACGAACCAGAATGCACTTTTCATCTTGCTTGTAGGCATGCTCACTGGATCGCTCGGCCTCTGGATTTACGGCAAATACAATATTCCCTCAGTTAGCAGGATCAAAAGGCGCGTCGGCCAATGTCTTGGCGTTCTTCTTGTCACCATCATGGTGAGCTTGGGCTACGTGGCCAGTAAAGAAATGCCTCACTCAATCGCTGGGCAAACTGTTGAGAAATATGGAATCACATGGGAAGCATTCGATACTGGCAGAATTATTGACCTTCGTGAACAAGGCAAAACTGTTTTTATTGATTTTACGGCAAGATGGTGAGGACAGTGCCTTGCAAACGAGGCCGTGTGCTTCAAATCAAGCAACGCTTTTAAGCAGTTCATAGAAACCAATTCAAATGTGGTTCCCATGATGGCTGACTGGACGAACCGTCAGCAAGTTATTGCTGACTTTCTTAAGGCATACGGGAGAGAGGGAATTCCCTATTATCTTGTTATACCTGGCGGAAAAGGAAAAGCTATTGAGTTGCCAACAATCATATTGCCGGATGATATCCTTGAAGGTCTGAAAAGGGCCTTAAATACTTAGTTTAACGGTTCCCTTTTGCTTTCTTTCCATTGCTTTAGGAATTCACCATCTGCATCACTTAGCATGGAAATGGGCAGGGTAAACCTTTTACCATCCTCGCGTTTTATTGTGACGTTTTCGCTAGTTACAGATTCAACGGAAGCTCTAATCTTGACCCCCTTTCGGTTGGTGAAGAAACGAAGTTCTTTTTTTTGACCAAGACCGGAACTCTTCTTCTGTTTCTCATCGAAGAAGTTATAGATTTCTGAAATCATTGCAGGGTTATTGGTGAATGAGAGGTTGTGGTCGCCTTGTTTAATTTCATTATAATGGTAGTCCATATCCAATTTCTTCATTTGAGCTACCCATCTGCGAACGCTACCAACCGGAACCAAGAGATCATTTTCTCCAGCAACAATGTATACAGGAAGAGAACGCATCTTCATTAAGATTGAGCTGTCAAAGAAAACCGCAGGTGCCATCGGGGCGATTGCTGCCCAAAGATCTGGGTATTTACTGCCTAGGTATAGAGTGCCCCCACCGCCCATGGAATGCCCCATTAAATAAATGCGATTGGAGTCAATCTGGTAATCTTCGCGCACGATTTTTAGAACATTGAAAACATCTCCTTCGCTGAGTTCGCCCAGATTGTCCGGGTCATTTTGTTCGCCAAACAAAAATCCCTCTTTACCCTTTCCTCGGCTTCCATACCAACCCCTCTCATTATAACCATAAGGAGCCACTACAATATAACCACGTTTTTCCGCCTCCTTGACAAGACCAGAGTAGCGAATGATCTGATGCGGATTACTGCCAAGACCATGAAGGGCGACTATAAGTGGGACTTTGGTTTTCCCATTATAGATGGAAGGAACAAAAATGGAGTATTCAATTTCCTTTTGTGCTTTATCATAAAAGTATTTTTTCTTTGTAATGCCACCCTGCGAATAAGACTCCGCTGAAGTTGACAGAAGCAAGCATGCAATTAGTGACCATAGAGGAAATTTATTTATGGAATCGGGCATTGTGTGACCAATGTATAGGTGCATTTTTCTGTGCACTTGAATGACATACGTTATCTGTATGAAGGTTTGTATCATTATCTTAATAAGCATCGATATATTTTTATGAAACCATTCATTATTATGCTATTGGCAGCGTGTATTTTCCTGTCCTCCTGTGAAAAAGATAAAAACGCTGAAGGCAACAAGTTTAATGCCACGCCGCCAGAAAATATTGATACGAAAGGTAAAAGCCTCAAGTTTACCTATCCTTTTGACAGGGTGATTACTGACAAACGGCAGCGCGAAGTAGACGCGATTGTTATTGGCAGAACCCGCACTGAGGTCATTTTTCAAATTAGGAACTCGAAGAACCCTAATAAACACCATTATTACTTGATAGCAGATCTTTCATCGACCGATCAGAAATTTTTGAATCGTCTACCAATACAGAAATGGAATGGTGGTGGTGGCAGTATCGTTGAAAGTCTTGTCAGGGAACAGTTGAGACTGGAAAGAGCGATCGAAGAGAGAATACAAGACAAAAAGTCAACTCCTGAAGCTCTAACGAGAGTGCGTGCGTTGAACCGTGAGATCGAAGCACTAGAGAAGGAACTTTTGTCAGTAAAAACAGAAATTAAAGAGCAGAGAGAAAAGGATGCAAGTGGGTCTTAATAGCTATGACTAACGGGCATACTTCCATTCTGGCGAGCTATATTTATCAATCGCCAGAACACCTGCTAGCTCTTCTACTTCTGAACTAATCTTTAATTCTTCAACCTCCAAGGCAAGAGAGGTTGCAAGTTCTAAACCGAAATTCTCTGGCAGGTTAAGGCACTGAATGCTGCCTTGGTATAGTAACCCCTCCCGGGTTCTTCTTAAGGCTCCGCCAACAATTTTTTGCCCAGAATCTGGGTGAACAAGATCACTGGAAACCGCTCTTTCAAAGCAGACCAAATCTCCCTGAGCGCTAGATTCATTGTGGATCATTTCACACGAAAAACCTTGTTGCATCAAAACATCTTGGACGCGTTTATGTATTTCACGATAATATATTCGCGAAGAAGACTGTTGAATTATAAAGGGATCAGGCATCCCAAGAGAGAAGGTGGTTTCATCAGGTTGCCCATGAGTCACCATCCCCCCCCCTGTCCATCTTCGAACCCAGGGCATACCGTCTTC
>CALCSP010000053.1 GCA_937893785.1 uncultured Verrucomicrobiales bacterium | reverse complement strand
GATGTCTGCGTGATAACCGTTTGTGTCCGCATATCGGACGAGGTCAAGCCAGTATACAGCCATGCGTTCGCCGAACGCTTTTGATTCAAGAAGACGATCAACGAGTTTGCTTGGATCTTGATCGATGAGAAATTCCGAGACTTCCGCAGGCGTCGGTGGCAAGCCGCGCAGATCGAGGCTGAGACGGCGGATCAGCGTGTTTGGATTGGCTCGTGCTGAAAAATTAAGTCTCTTGGCTTCGAGTTGGCGCTGGATGAAATAATCAATGGCATTATTTTTTTGGGATAAGGTGTTTACTTTTCGCGGCGCAATCCAGGCCCAGTGATCCTGCCATTCGGCTCCCTGATCGATCCAGTCATGCAGGATTGTTTTCTGAGCAGTAGTGAGTTTTTTTCGATGGTTGGCGGGGGGCATGATCTCATCGGGATCATCGGAAAAAATCCGCTTAATGAGGAGGCTTTCTCCAGCTTTGCCGGGGATGATGACTTTCCTGATTGCCTCTTCGCGCAGATCCAGCCTCAGCTTAGCTTTTCTCACATTGGTATCCGGGCCGTGGCACGACCAGCAATTATTTGCAAGAATGGGCCTTACATCGCGGTTAAAAAGGATGCGATCGGATTCGGCCAGTGCCGGTAATGTTGCGTTGATCGACATTCCAGCTACAATCATGAATGCCCACCCTGTGCGGCAGTGTTTTAGCAACCGCTTTAACATGCAGGGAAAGATGAGCCTATCTGCTTAACGGGTCAATCTTTACGGTATTACTATTTCAGTCCTAACGGATTGATCTTTACTCTACGATGTATTCGTGGTGGTCACCTGATCGCTTACGCCATCATTCTAGAGGCGCAATCAGCTGATCTGTGCCTTGATTTGTGATTACTCTTCTAGGTTGGAAATTTTCAAGGTTTACCTCGGATGGTTTAGCTTGGCAAAATGTCGGGAAAGGCTCATATTCATTGAGTGGAAAATAGGAACTCAATCGTAAGATTGTCGATATTGATCCCGTTTTATAGTTAGATACAGATTCCCTGCCTTTTTACCCCGGTTTTCCGGGATGTTACGCTTGACCCAAACAACCCAATCATGACCCGAAAAACTTGCCTGATGTTACTGCTTCCAACTTTGTTGCTTTTGGTTTTCCTTCCAGGTCTCCACGCACAGAAAGCAGCGGATGAAAAGCAGTCCCCTGCACAGCCTGAAAGCGTTAAAAAAGATCCGGCATTGGAGAAGTATTTTATCGCAACGGCTGCGTTTAACCGCAAACTTTATCCGGTGGCTGTCAGTCAATTTGAGGGTTTCCTTGAAGAGCACTCAACTCATGAAAAATCTGACCTAGCGCGCCGCGGTCTGGCGTTAAGCCTTTATGCACTCAAGCAATACGACAAGGCGATTCCTCATTTGTCTCTATTGGTAGAGGATAAGAATCTTGACGCGGCGATTAATATAGAAAGGATCATTATGCTTTATGGTCAGTGCATGACGCTGACTGGCAAACGTAAGGAGGCCAAGGAGCTGTTTGTCGAGCAAATTGAAAAATTGAAATCGTCAACTTACCGCATTGCTGCGTTGGCGGTGATCTGTGACGTAAGTTTCAGCAGTAAATCCTGGGAGGAGGTTAGCCAGTGGAGTAAGCAACTTCTAGCAGGCAAACTTGATGATGAGCAAAAGGCCCGTGGCCTCTATCAGCAGGGATATGCTTATTATCAGTTAAAGAAAACGACCGAGTCTGTTGAGAGCTTGTCTAAGATTGCTTCACTGAAGGCCAATACACTCTGGAATATTCGTGCCAATTACCTACTTGGTGCGTGCTTTAATCTTCTCAAGGAGCCTGAGAAAGCGGAAGTTGCCTTTGTGGCTGCATTGCCAGGCCTAAAAGGATCAGAGGCTCTCGAGTGCCTTTACCGTCTGGGATTGGTCCGGTTTGTTCTGAAGAAGTATCCAGAGGCTGCCGCTGATCTTACTAGTTATTTAGACAAGGCTGGGGATGGGATGCATGCAACTGATGCGCGTTTTTACGTTGCTCGTTCTTTGCTAGAGCAGGGTGACCTTGAGAAATCGGGTGCATCATTTGCCGCACTTTCTGCCGGAGAAGGAGCCATTGCCGCAAAGGCCAGTCTCTGGCATGCCCGAGTGTTGACAAGGGGAGAGAAGGCTTATGGGCAGGCTGCGGAGGTTCTTGATGATGCGTTGCAACGCTTTACTGATTCTGCATCTATTAATGATATCCGGTTTGATTATGCAAATGTCCTGATGGTGCTTGCTGAGCCGGACTGGAAGAGAGCCTTGGCCCTCTTGGATGAAGTTGCAAAGAGTGATTCTTTTGCTCAGAAGGCCGAGCTGTTGAGCCAGCGTGCCGTTTGCCAGCACAAGTTGAAGGATTACGAGGCCAGCCTCGCGGCCAGCACAGAGTTCTTGGCTGACTATAGTGATCACCCGCTTGCTGCTGATGGGAGGTTTGTAAAGGCGGAAAACCTGCTTTTGCTTAAGAGACTAGAGGCTGCGGAAGAAGCTTATAGTGAATTTTTGCTCGCTCATAAGGATCATCCTAATCGTATTGCCGCGTTGTTTCGCACCGCCCAGATTCACCATGGACTGGGTCGTTGGGAAGCATGTCTTACAACTGCTCAGCCGCTGTTTGATAATCCTCCCGAGGGAAAACTGTTTGAACAGTTGCCGTTCATTGTGGGGGATTGCCTTTTCAGGCAGGAGAAGTGGCAATCTGCGGCGGATTCATTACAACGTTTTGTGGCTCCCATGATTCAAGACCAGCAGGTGATTGTTGGCCAAAATGTGGATACCGCCTTGATGCAGCTTGCGGTTGCTTATGAGCGCAGCGGCAAGAAGAAGCTGGCACTTAGATATCTCACCATACTTCTGGATCAATATTCGGCGCCGACATCACATCTTCCCTTGGCGCTCACTGAGCAGGGGCGGCTTGCTTTCGAAAGCGATGACTTGAAGACGGCACGAGCAGCTTTTGAGCGGTTTATTGCTGAGGATATTAAGGATGAGGAACCGTTCAAGAGCAATGCTGCCAAGCAGCGTATTCGCGTCATGTATTACCTTGGTTGGGTGGATGCCAGAGAGGGAATGAATGATTCAGCGGTCAAAAGATTTGGACAGGTTGCTGATATTGATAAGGACCACATGCTTGCTCCAGATGCAGTCTTGCAGCAGGGCATCGCGTGGATCAAGCAAGGTGATTTCAAGGCGGCAGCTGCGCATTTTCCATTGGTGCAGAAGCAGTATCCAGAACATGGGAAGATGGAGCGGGTGATTTATTACACTGGTTTTTCACAGGCAAGGCTCAAAGACTGGGCCAATGCCGCGACAGAGTTCAAAAAGTTGATTGCCACTTATCCGGCATCCGAACTTGCAGACCGTGCTCTTTACGAATGGGCTTGGTGCGAGCGCGAACTTAAGAATATCAAGGAGGCGACTGGAATTTATCAACAGCTACTTGAGGATTATCCGAAAAGTTCTCTGAATGCCAAGGTTCACAGTGAGTTGGCCGAGTTGAATTTGGCCAGCGGCGCAGCTGATGATGTGATTGCCCGGTTAACAAAAGTGATGATTGACGTCAAGGATCAGTCATTGCTTGAGGATATTCGGTATCAGCTTGCCAGTGCCCATTTCAAGACAGGCGACTTTAAGACGGCGGTCACGCAATTTGAGGAAATGCTGGTGGACTATCCAGATTCCAAACTGTTGGCTCGCATTCTTTTTCATGCTGGTGAATGCCAACTTGAGCTTGAGAATGCAGATGCAGCGCACGATCACTTTGCTGCTGCTGTTAAGATTCCCGGTAGTCCTGAGACACTGGCTGAGTCCATTAATATGCGCTTTGCCGAGGCTCAGGCAAACATCGGTAAGCATGCCGAAGCAAAAGCGACTTATGAAGCCTTCTTGACCCGTTTTACGGAGTCACGATGGAGACGTAACGCCTCTTTCGGAATGGCATTGGCCACTGAGATGGCCGGTGACCCGGCATCTGCGATTCCTGAATATAAAAAGTTGATGAGTTCCGGGACCACCGACTTGTGGACAGTGCGCAGCCGTTACCAGATAGGTCGTTGCCAGGTAAGCCTCAAGAAATATGATGCTGCGGTCGTGGAGTTTGTGGCCATTGATATTAATCATCCCCAATACCCTCTCTGGCAGGGGAAGGCTGTGCTCGAAGTTGGGAAATTGCTGATGCAACAGAACAAGACCGCTCAGGCGATTGAGCAGTTCAAGGAACTTATTGAACGGTTTCAGGAATCAGATGAAGCAGTAATTGCAACGCAATATATTAAACAACTTGAAGCGCAGTAGGCGATCCCAAGGATGAGTGGCAATGATAATACCGGGGCAAGGGGGCAACTTGAGGCTCGCCTTGCCAAGTTAGGTGTCAGGTATAGGGATAACCCGAAAGACATATTTATCGTTGAGGAGATTGCCGATATTTATTGGCAGTTGGAGGAGTGGGAGCAGGCTGCCTCCTATTATGAGTATGCGTTTTCACTGGATAATACCAAATCAGATCTTCGATCCCGGGCGGAAACTGCACGGGGAAAAATTAGTATTCAACAGGATGCTTCCCTAGTTGATGCTCTTCCAGATAATGGTGATGATGAGCAATCTAGTCATTCCAGAGTAAAGGACCTGCGTCCTAATCGGGGTCAAGGTAATATACAGTCATCCGATTCTTCTGATCCCAGCCCCAGTACGGGTGAGGATGTGTTACATACTGCGGTTAACCTGCAGGCAAAAAAGTCACGGGATCCTTTGGCAGCAATTAAGCAGAGGTCTAATCAACTTCGGTTAGGGATTCCTTCCCTTATCAGTCGGTTGAGAAACTTGCGCCGAGCGGACTGTAAAAGGTGGGCTGCTTCTGCTGTTGCTTTCGTTTTGTTGCTTTTTGTTCTCTGGAACGTCGGCGGTAAAATGCGGGGCGAAGTATGGCGATACTATACGGATGAGCAGGGCATTACGGTGGATGCAGAGGAGGGTAAGGTAAGGGATGTGCTGTGGGAGGAGCCAGTTGTGGCGCGTTTTTCAAAGGATCCGGACGCCTCCTCTCAGGAGGCATCGAGCGGTAATAGTGATTTGTCCGGGAGGTTGGAGGCTGCTTTTTCAGCGAATGGGGCGATGATGGCATTGGTGCGTCGCAATGCGGACGGATCAAATGCGGATATTTACTTGTCACAATGGGATGGTCGTTCCTGGTCGCCTCCACAGCCAATCAAGGCAATCAATACGGATGCTGATGAGAGCGGACCTGCATTTTCGCATGATGGGCAGTATTTATATTTCAGTTCAGATCGCGAAGGAGGGGCAGGAGGTAATGACATTTATGTGGCGCGGTGGAGTGATCGTAAATGGGGGGATGTGGTTGCTCTTGGAGAAACCATTAACACGAATAATGACGAGCTAGGACCTGCCATTGCAGGAGATGGCAAAAGCTTACTTTTTTCCTCCATACGCACTGACAAAGAGGATGAGGATATTTACATAGCATCCCTGAAAGAAGCGAACCCAAATGGTGAAGATTTGCCGTCGATCCCTGTGTTCGAGAAGGCTGAACCGATTCTCGGTGATCTGAATTCGCGTGCTGATGATATACAGGCAGCCTTAACCCGTCGTGGCGATTACGTTTTTCTTTCTTCAAACCGTGATCAGGGCAGGTTCGGTGTATACATTAGTAGGTTTATCGATGGCAAGGCCAAGCAACCTGAAAAAGTAGATCTATATATTAAAGAGGGAGATGTCACTGACCCGGCCGTGAGGATGGACGGCTTTGACCTACTCTTCAGCAGTGACCAAAAATTGCTGGAGAGTGATCAGGAAGGGGATTTCCGGCTTTTCCGTTCCACGACACGTGAGGTGTTCGGTTATACGGACAGGAGAATCTGGAATCAGTTCAAGGAGCTAATCGGTAACATCAAGTGGTGGTTACTCCTGGCTATTGCCTCTTTGCTTGCCCTTATTTACCTGCTTGAGAAATGGCGTGATATCTCAAGCCTTTACCATAAATGTCTCGCGGGATCAGCCATTGCACACCTTCTTAGCTTGTTACTTGGCATGGTTTGGCTGATTTCCAGTGAGATCGAATCCGACAGTCAGGATGAGCTTGAGGAGGTCTCCATTAACTTGAATGCGCTCTCACAGGAGGAACTTGCCATGGAGAGCGTACCTGAGGAGGTGGAAATCACCGATCATAGTGAAGCGGTTGCAAATGCCAAAGCAGATACTGACTTTGATGCGCCGGACTTGAAGCCACAGGAATTTGAGGAGAATATTTCTGTAGCTTCAAGTGAGGTGCAGCAGGAAGTGGAGATCGAAGTTGCGGCGACTCAATCAGACTTTAAGGAGGAGGCGGAGATACCTGTTACTGACCCATCGCAACTAACGGCGGATTTGTCGGAGACTCTCCTGCCCGATCTTGAGCAGCCATTGCTTGAGGAAAATACCGAGGTCAACCCTGCTGAAGAACAGGTGAACCCAGCAGAGGACATTTTTCGGCCGGAACCCGAGAATGCATCTGTTGCCAAGAGTGATACTGCGCCTCTTCAGGATACCGCTGTGGAATCCCCCATAGAATCAAGTGAGGTGACTCCTGACGATCCTGCCCAAGCTACAGACGTGTCCGCCGTTTCCCAACTCTCCCCTCAGCAGACGGATCAAAGCACAAATGTGCCTATAGATGAGCTCATGTTGCAATCCGATTTGTTGAGCTCATTACCGGACCAGCTACCCGTGGAGTCTGAGCAACCCGTTCTTGAGGAGGCAGGGAATGCGCCCGGGGGTGAAGTGGCGGATGCTTCTGAGGATATGTTCAAGCCTGCTGGAGCGGCTTCCGGTCTTGAGACATCCCGGGCGAGCAGTGAAGTGGAGAGTGGAAGTGCGGCTGAGAATCCAGTGGAATCCACTGAGGTAGGTGGAGGTGATTTGGTGGCCGAGGCTTCTGATGCGGTGGTGCGCCCCTCCGGAGTGAGTGGCGTGGACTCGGATGAACCTCAGGCAGAATCCGCATTGGAGTCTGGTTCATTACCTGAGTTGGCTTTGCTTGATCCTGGAGCGCCGACACTTGAAGAGGCAGGGAATGCGCCCGGGGGTGAAGTGGCGGATGCTTCTGAGGATATGTTCAAGCCTACTGGAGCGGCTTCCGGT
>CALCSP010000052.1 GCA_937893785.1 uncultured Verrucomicrobiales bacterium | reverse complement strand
GTATGGGTGTGGATCGTGCTTCATTTTTAATTATTGATTTATGGGATCCGCTTCGGCTTTATTACCTTATTTGGATAGCTCTTTTTGCTGTAAGCCTGCTTCTTCTACTCATCATCAATTCTCGTTTTGGTGTAATCTTGCAGGGAATTAAGGATAATGAATCACGCATTGAAGCAATGGGGCTTTCTGCTTTGCGTTTCAAAATCACGGCCTATGTAGTGTCTGCTGCTATCTGTGGACTTGCTGGTGCTTTATTTGCAAACTGGCAGGAATATGTCTCACCCGATATTATGCATTGGTCCCGTTCAGGCGAATTAATGATTGTCATTGTCTTGGGAGGTCTTTCCTATATTGCCGGTCCACTAATCGGCGCAATTGTCTTTTTTCTGCTTGAAGAATTTCTACCTGAGTTGCTTTATTTCATCGCCCCTGATTACAGCGAAAACTGGATGATAATATTTGGACCGATGCTGATTGCTGTTGTCCTGTTCACCAAAGGTGGTCTGATGGCCATATTTCATCAGATATACTTGCGGCTTACCCGGCGGCAGGGCACAACATGACTAAAGTAATTCTTGAACTCAAGGATATCAGCAAATCTTATGGAGCCCTGCGGGCAACACATAAACTGAACTTGTCTGTCAACAAGGGTGATGTCCATGCGCTTATCGGGCCAAATGGTGCTGGGAAAACAACTCTGATAAAACAGATATACGGATCTGAACAACCTGATTCTGGACAAATTCTCTTAAATGGAGAACTTATAAATAATACATCACCCTCTGTAAGGGTGCGCAAAGGAATTGGCCGTTCCTTTCAGATCAGCAATGTTCTTTTGGGATTTACAGTGCTGCAAAATGCACTTGTTGCCGAGCTTGCCCGAAAGGGAGAAGCCTTCCGGTTTTTCGAGCCAGCCTTTAGTAATCCCTCTCTTTTATCTGGCGCACACGATATTCTGCAAAAGGTAGGGTTGCTTCATCAGGCTGAAAAACTTGCTGCTGAAATCTCTCATGGAGAACGCCGACTTCTTGAACTGGCATTGGCGATCGCAACAAACCCTAAACTTCTATTGCTGGATGAGCCTATGGCAGGGGCTGGTGCAGAAGAGAGCCGCCATATCACTTCAATCATCAAAAGCTTAAAAAGCCAACATGCTACCTTGCTGATTGAGCATGATATGGATGCCGTATTCAAATTGGCCGACCGCATAACAGTGCTGGTGGAAGGAGAAACCATCGCCAGCGGAACACCTGATGAAATTAGCAACAACAGCTCCGTTCGCAAAGCCTATCTTGGCGATGGTGATTAACATGCTTACTTTAGATAAAGTGAATGTCGGTTATG
>CALCSP010000051.1 GCA_937893785.1 uncultured Verrucomicrobiales bacterium | reverse complement strand
TTTTGAGCCGGAATTCGAGCCACTGGCCATTAGCGATCCGCGTTTTGGTTTGAAATACTCTCATCGTAATGTTCAGCAGGATCGTTTCCAGCGCCGCCTCAGCCTTGCGAATGATCTCGATACCGAATTCCTTCAGCGTTATCACTCCAAGCCGGTTCGTGCTTATGGGGACATGTACGAAGACGCGGTTAAGCTTATGGATAGCCCTGATTTAGACGCGTTTAACATCAGTAAGGAGGACCAGGCCACTCGCGAGCGTTACGGCAACGAGGCATTTGGTCAGGGCTGTCTCCTTGCCCGTCGACTGATCGAGAGCGAGGTGCGCACGGTTGAAGTGAGCTATACCGGTTGGGACACGCATATCGACAACTTTACCGCGATGCCCTTGCTATGCAGCACAATGGATCGAGCAGTGAGTGCCTTGCTTGATGACCTTGACCGGATTGGAAAATTGAAGGAAACCCTTGTTGTTCTGACCACAGAATTCGGTCGAACTCCGATTCCAAATCGAAATCGGGGACGCGATCATTATCCACAAGCCTTTACAAGTATCCTTGCTGGTGGTGGATTTAAGGGAGGTTATGTGTATGGGAAGACTTCGGCAGGGGGCGAGGAAGTGGTTGAGAGCCCTGTATCAATTCCCGATTTCAATGCGACAATTGCCTATGCCTTGGGCATTCCAATTGATCATATCCTCTACAGTCCAACGAAACGGCCCTTCAGAGTTGCTCACAAAGGGAAGCCGGTCATGGATCTATTCGCATGATCAGAGGTTTGCTTCTTTTCATTTTCCTGCTGCCGCTTGGAATCTATTGTGCGGCGGCTGAGAAGCGGCCGGCCAAGCCTAATATTGTCATAATGATGACAGATGATATGGGGCTGGGTGATACCAGTGCCTATCTCGGCATATCCCTAGCGCCGAATGTGGAGCCTATTTCGAGAACTCTGCATACAGCAAATTTAGAAAAATTCGCAAAGCAAGCTGTCGTATTTACCGATGCCCATGCTCCGGCGTCGATGTGCAGCTCGACTCGATATTCCCTGCTCACAGGGAGATTTGCGCATAGGTCTTATTTGAAGCGCCAAGGATGGTTACCGCATGGACCCAATACTCCGATGATTCAACGTGAATGCCCGACGCTTCCTGGCATGCTGCAGGCAAACGGGTATACCACTGCAGGAGTCGGTAAATATCACGTGGGGATGGCATTCGATGATGGTCATGGTCAAGTCGCCAGTAAATACGATTTTAGTGATGTGGATTTCAGTAAGGTGATTCTTGATGGTCCCACCGATCATGGATTTGATGAGTATTTTGGGGTGACCGGTAACACTGAGGATCCCCTCGATCTTGAGCCAAGAAACTACATTCGCAACAATCGATGGGCATTCACGGAGCGATCCAAGATGATTCGAATCGGAATGAAAAACCGGGAAGGAAGAATACTTGCGGCACCTGACTGGGATCTATCAAGACTTGGGCCGGACTATTTAAGGGAGGTGAAGGCGTTCATTGAACGTCAATCTAAGAAAAAGGATCCTTTTTTTCTCTACTACGTTCCCAACGCCAACCACTATCAAAGGCATCCCGGTGGTGACTATGCGGTTCCTGAGCAGATAGCGGGTGTACCTATAAAAGGGAAGAGTCGGTATTCAGACGGGGCTCCTGCAGGAGATCGCGAAGACATGGTGCTAGAGAATGATGTCGCTTTTGGTGAAGTGCTGCGCACTTTGCGGGAGACGGAGGATCCCCGATGGCCTGGTCACAGGCTTATCGAGAATACGCTGATTATTTTCACCAGTGATAATGGTCCGAATATTGGAGACAACCTAGGGGCGAATCAGGAAAGTGGTGGCTTGCGAAGCAAGAAAGCGAAGATTTGGGAGGGTGGTATCCGCGTGCCATTTCTGGTCTATTGGAAAGGAAAAATTGAAGGAGGAAAAGTCAATCGCCAAGTCTGCTCCCTGTCTGATCTCTACGCGACGCTGGCAAGGGTGGTTGGTCATTCTTTGGATCCGCTTGAAGCCCAGGATAGTCATGATTGTCTAGCCTGGTGGACTGGTGAAAAAGAGATGGAAGATGACAGAGTGAGGGTATTTTTCTGTCATTTGGGTCCACCTTTTTCCAATGATGTGTTAGCCATTCGCAGGGGCAGCGAAAAAGTGTTGATTGACGGGGGGGTGGCGTTGCCATGGATTGCCAATGGGAGGCGGGGAGACTCGGTTCCTATTGCCTACTATGATCTGGATTCGAATCTCTATGAGCGAGGGGAAGTTATCGCGCCAGGTGATAGTGCCAATGCGGCAGAATTGGCGGCGGAATTACTCAAAATACACAACCGCGGTTACTGTCGTGAATTGGGTGTCGAGGATGATACGGCACTCATTCTTGATGACGGATGGCATAATCTTCGCAATGATATTGACGGGGCAATTGGTTTCGAGTTTCGCTTGCGGGATGACCGTGTGGTTACTCACCTCGGTATGTGGGATGATCATCAGAAGGATGCTCCTGTGCGCCCGGCACGAAATATTCCTACGGAGTTGGACCGCGATCATCCCGGCATTGATGGCAGCAAACGTGGCGTGATTAGCTCACCACATACTATTGGTCTTGATGAGATTGATGAAACAGGGATGACGACATCGATCGCAAGTGTGGAAATGTCTGCCGGCAACACGGGGGACTGGGAAAACGAGTTTCGTTACATTCGGCTACCGGATTCACCACTCTTGAAGAAAGGCAGACGTTATCGAGTTACCATGACAACTTTAGCCGGGGATGGGGATTGTTTTCGTGACCCAGCAGCCTTCGATGGCCTGTCACCGCTTGTTCACCCTGCCATTGAAGTCATTCGCAGTGTTTTGGTTCGAGATGATGGAGAGGTGACTGCCATTCCCACCTTTGCTGACATGAATGAGGCGTACTCTTTATACCGGTTGCCCGTCGGACCCACGCTCAAAATGGAGCCACGATCCAAATAATTCCCTTTAAGGGTGATGGCGTTGGTGTGGCTTGACCTGCTTTTCCTGTGGTGTTCTTGCACAAGGAAAACTGAAACTTGTTAATGATCGGCAAAAACTTTAGACTTTCTTTTGAAAATCAGACTCAAAAAGATTTTTTCTTGCTTTTGATCAGGACAATTCAGCCTTTGCTATCATGAAAAAGACCACATTATTCATTTTTCTAACTCATGTATTTCTGGGCACCACTGGATGGGGTGAAACATTTAGCGTGACCCCGGGCCAATCCATCCAGGATGCCATCGATAATGCCGCCGCCGGAGACCTCATTGTTATTTTTGGCGGCTCCTATGGTCAGGAGATCACTATTGACAAGGCCGTCCAGCTCACCGAGGCGACCGGCGAGGATGTCATCATCAGCGGCAATGTCACCATTACCGGTGTGACTGATGCACCTCCCTTTCGCGGCTTCAATCTAGGGGCCGGGACGACAAACCTGACTGTTGAGAATACCACCGGCCTGGCGATCTCCGACGTGGTGATGGGTGACCTCATTCAAAGTGGCGGAAGCGTTTATGTCAGTGACTCGACCATTAACGGCACCTGGTCGACTGCGCGCTACCGTGAACTCAATCCCGATTACCTCCACGGAGCATCCCCTAACCATCCTCAGAACCAAGGGAAGGAGCAATACCTCTCCGATGAACCTTCTGAGCGAAGTGTGGGGTTTAGAGTCACGGTGAATGGCGGTTGTGACTGGGGTGCCCTACGGCAGGGCTGGCTGGGTTACAGTGTGGTTGGTGCCGATGGTTTCCAATCTTCAACGAGTTCCAATGATGATATTACTGACCCGATCTCGGTGCTGGTAGGCAATGAGATTCAGACGAATTCGTTTAATGCGCCGATCCATGTACAGCACAGTGGCGCTAATGCATCAGTTCAAATTTTCAATAATTATTTAACCAGCA
>CALCSP010000050.1 GCA_937893785.1 uncultured Verrucomicrobiales bacterium | reverse complement strand
TTCGTGCAGTAGGTTTTGACGAACGGAGCCACCTTCTTCTCAAAGGTCTCTTTGGCGTCGGCTCGAAGCGCTGCCTCATCGTTACCCTTTGCCGGAAACGGTAGTAATCCTGCTAAAAGAGGTGTAAACAGGATGCAAGTAATGCGATTCATAAAGCCTCATTAGAATCAACTAAAACGAAGCTCAAGGCGAGCCAATTTTAAGTGTAGGGTATGAGGTCCTTTTGAGCGACTCTTCGAGTTTCTTGCTTTGGTATTCCAAAGGATGAAAGGATTTTATTTCCCCCGGCTTTATTGATTGTTATTTGGTGGATGGACAGCGTTTATCCATCGCTGTATGGACTCAAAGAGGGGCTTGTCCATTTCGGCAATTTTCTCCACCTTGGCAAAAGTTGCCTCTGCTTTCCTTTTGGCTCCGAGACGATGCATTGCCCAGGCTGCCATCATCTGAACTTCGCTGCATTGGTCTCTTAGAGCATTTTCCAGGATCTTGATCGCAGGCTTAGCCTTGTCTTCCAGAAGAAAAAGCCCGCAAGTCGCCCAGTAGCGGATCCCTTCATCCGGATCCTTCATTGCTCTAATCAGTTGGTCAATGTTCGCCGGATCTCTGGACAGGGCCATGTCTGAGAAGTCGAGGTATTTTTCCAAAGGATAGAGCTTTGGATCCCGAACCATTTCATAGATGGTCATTCCATTGGCTTCGGCACGGCGCAGGCGCATGTTTTCGGGGAGTAGTCCTGAGTCAAACAACTCCAGTTGCTTCTTGCGCAAAGCCAGCTTCAACTCGGCAATCTTTGCCTTGTGTTGCGGGTCGTTGATGAGGTTGTTGACGTTGTCAAAGTCGCTTTTTGTGTCATAAAATTCCGCTGAGGGCCGCGGTCTAAAAAAGCGTCCCGTGATCTCGTCGCACTTGCCTTCCTGATAGTGCTTCTCCCATGCTCCGGTCCCTGCCATTTTCCACATGTAATCCAGACGTTGTCCGTTAGGGGCCCAGGGCATGTAGTTCTTGATATAGGCATAGCGGGCGTCACGCATTCCACGAACCATGTCGGCGCACTCATCCGCGCGCTCCCTGAAACTGAGATGATACTTGGGATCCTCCTCGATCCCGTCTCCGAGAAAGATTGTCCCCTGGTAGCCCTTGGGAACTTTGGCTCCTGCCAGACTCAAGAAGGTTTTCGGCATGTCGACAAAGCTCACGATACGATCGACTGTCATTCCTGGCTTTTTTGCCGGCCAGAAGTGTTTCCATTTATCCGGGATGCGGACAATAAGCGGGCAGTGGGTTCCACTGGAATATAGGAAGCGCTTGCTTCGGGGCAGGACTCCGCCGTGGTCGGAGCAATAGACGACAATAGTGTTCTCTTCGTTGCCGTTTTCCTTCAACTGCTTGAGGATTTCTCCTACCTTGGCATCCATTCTTTGTACCGCATCTGTATAGGTGGCATAAGTCATTCTCATCTCGGGGAGATCGGGATGGTAGGAGTGCAGGATCATTTTTGCAGGATCGCTTTTTACTACTCCGGCCTTCTTGGGAAATGCCCGGCTTTCGTGGCTGTCCCCGATGTTGCGGATCTGGAAGAAGTTCTGCCCGGGTTTGCGCTTGGGAATCTTGCCTTTGACTTTCCAAACCTCCTTGTCATCCCGGCCGCCGATGTTGTAGTCGGTTTTGCCTCCGTTGGCGACATGATAACCTGCTTTGCGCAGCAAGTCGGGATAGTAGGGGATTTTATCATGCGGGATCTGGTAACGACTGCGCATCGGCTGAGTGCCGATTGAGATCGCGTAGTGTCCCGTGATCCAAGTGGAGCGGGTCGGCGCGCAGACTGCCGCATTATCAAAACAATGCAGATAACGAAAGCCTTCCTTTGCGAGTCGGTCGATGTTGGGAGTCTTGGCATTTTTGCTACCATAACAACTCACCCAGGAGATGCTGTTGTCTTCACTGGTGATCCAGAGGATATTTGGTCGGTCAGCAGCCGGAGAGGAGATTAAAAATACGGCGAGTAAGAGAGTGGATAATAGGGCAGGGCGTTTCATGTGCAGAATATGTAATGCCGGATTGAGCGTCGTTTCAGCAAAGTTATGGTTTTTGTGCCGCTTTATCCAGAATCAATTTTTCCGGTGTTTTTGTTCTTCTTTCACCGTAAATGTCAGTAAAGCATCAGCAGGGATCAAGCCCATAGGACTATTCGGACCTTGCCATTGTAGGTTGAGGGAAGGTTCCTTGTCAGGTGCAATGTAATACAAGCGGTAGGGATGAATGCCTTTGTCCAGTTTTACTGTAGAGCTAAGCAGGCCCCCTTCGTATTTATAATCACCGTCAATGACCAGTTTATTGTGTATCTTGAAAATCATGCCACCCTTCGCCTGGCAATGAAACGTCCAGTCTCCCGGTTCCGGAATCTTAATGTATCCCCAGAACAATAAGCCGGCGTTTTTTTCAGCGGGGAGCGCTGTCAGGTTGATGTTTTTTTGCTCCTTGGCGAGGTGCGGAGTTTGAGTAAACTCGGGAACCCACTGCCACTCTCCAAGGTAGGAACTTACATTTACGCCACTGCGTAAATCACGTCCGTCAATATCCAGCCCGGGAACAAGTTCATCATCATAAGGTTTTTTAGCATGCCGGTTTGGCATTCTTATCCTCAGAACTTCATCTTTCATTTTCTTTTGCAGACGAATGAAGGCGTTACTTGTGCCGGCCAAGTTCCTAGCTTCAGGTCCATCGTTGATGGTATCAAATATTTCAAAGTCCACCGAATGGCTCGTGGTTTTCATGCGTAAGCCCTTATAGCCATCAAGGTAGAGAGCTTGCTGGTTGTTGAATTCCATGTAGACAATGCCCCGCTTCTGCCTGCCCTCTTGACCAAGTGTCGGGCGCAGGGATACACCATCAATTCTTGCGGGAGCATCTACGCCGGCATAATCACAAAAGGTTGCCATCCAGTCGTGGAATTGGGAGGGAGTATCTGATTTTTGATCGGCCTTGATTCTGGAAGGTCCCCAGGCAAAGGTTGGAACACGGGCTCCACCTTCTTGAGATGATCCCTTGGAGCCTTTGAACTTTCCGGCGGATTCAAAAACCGAGGGGCTCCATCTTTCCCCCTTGATGTAGGCTTCACGGTGAGGGCCATTGTCCGAGGAGAAAATCACAATGGTTTTCTTTTCGATCTTGAGGTCTTTGAGGGTTTGCAGGATGTCCCCAACGCAATGATCAATTCGGGTGATGGAGGTGGCAAACCTTTCGGCCACATCTGTTAGGCCTTTTCCCGTGTAATGAGGATCGCGATAATGATCGATGGTCCCCTCTGCGGTATTGATCATTCTGCCGTGTTTTCCCAACCATTGCAGGCCGCCGTTAAGCCCCTTGCCTTCAGGGTAGGTAATGGTCGGTAACTGGAGAGCGGCGTGAGGCGTGTCATAGGCCAGGTACATGAAGAATGGGCGGTTGGGATTTTCCCTGGTCTCCTTCACGATCATTTGCTTGGCCTTGGCGGTCCATAAATCCGTGGTGTAGCATTTATCCAGTCCGGCGGAAACCTCTTCATTATTCTCCCATACCTGCTTTTTCTGCTGGTGGGATCTATTGTCTCCGATTTGCCAGAAATTCGCCGGGTAATGCTGATGCCCGTCAACGTGCCTTACATAGCCGTAAAAATAATCAAAGCCACGTTTGGTGGGATAGGCAGGCCATTTTTCCGGGGAATTGCCACCGCCCTGAAGTCCATACTTGCCCAGGTGGATGGTATAGTATCCTGCCCTTTGTAGGGTATTGGCAAAATTCCAGTTATCCTCGATGGCCTTGTCGAACTGATAGTTGCGCACATTAGAGTGTCCCTGGTGCAGGCCTGATATCAGGGAAGCCCGGGAAGGGGCACAGATGGGTTCCGGGC
This sequence comes from uncultured Verrucomicrobiales bacterium, assembly GCA_937893785.1. GTDB lineage: Bacteria > Verrucomicrobiota > Verrucomicrobiia > Verrucomicrobiales > DEV007 > CACIUL01. The sequence continues at coordinate 61 of CALCSP010000050.1, read as the reverse complement.
AGTAATGCCGGTTCAGGGTCATGCCTTCCCTGGCCATTTGATCCAGTTCCGGGGTTTTTAG
>CALCSP010000049.1 GCA_937893785.1 uncultured Verrucomicrobiales bacterium | reverse complement strand
GGTTAATATGGGCAGTTTGCTTCAGCTGGCTCGCGGTGGTCCATGTGCCGGTGGCAGGCTAATACTAGGGAATTTCTCATCCTTGTCTTTCAGGACCAGGAGAACCCTAGGAGAAAAGTCCGCCAATGGGGAGGGTAATTCGCCGGCAAGCATAGCAGGCTTGGCATTTGCTGTAGATCTCGGATCCTTTTTTTCCTTCTGGTGCCACTCAAGGATGGTGAGGCAGTCTTCACAAGGATTGCCCAATACGGCATCTATGAATGTACTGTGATTGGCAGCCGCCATTTGTGACCATGTCGCAACTTGCATCACTCCACGGTGCCCACCGGCTACGCAGAAGATGAATAAGAATACCAGGACACGTCCGGTTTGAAACAACACAGTGACCAAAGATTTCATTATTAGTAGATGCGGTCAACGGCAAACTCAGTGAACATTGAGGAGTGTTGATAGAGAAGATTGTTTCGGGAGGACAGACGGGTGCGGATCGCGCTGCACTTGACTGGGCCATTGCCGGTAATGTTCCTCATGGTGGCTGGTGTCCTCAGGGGCGCAGGGCAGAGGATGGCAGCATCGCTGGCCAATATCTCCTCAATGAAACTCCCGAGCGCGGTTATCGTGTCCGCACTGAATGGAATATCCGTGACAGTGATGCCACGGTTATTTTCAGCATAGCGGGAAGGCTCACCGGGGGATCCCTTCTGACCCGGCGTATTGCTGCCCGTTGGAATCGCCCCTGTTTGCATTTATCTAGGGATAAGGCTCGGGATCCCTTTGTGGAGTTTCTTGCCTTTATTGAAGAATCGCGTGCGAAGATAATCAATGTTGCCGGTCCTAGGGCTTCTCATGAACCTGATGTCGGGGGATTTGTTACAGAAGTGCTGGATATGACCCTTGGCAGAATGACTGAAAGAGGTTGAGTGAGGCAACCGTTGAGCGAAGATTAGCCGTATTCAGTGTTCTTATGCTTTCCATACCCAGATCACCCGCATCCATTATCGCTCTGCTGGTATTCCTGTTTCATTTAGGTGGCCTTTTTATTCTGGATGCAGGTGAAAAGCAGGCAAACTGGCCGAGTGTGGGCGGGGATGAGTTTCCCTATACCAGCTGGCTTGCAGGAGGCGAAGCGAAGCCGAAGGCAACTGTGATTTGTGTTCATGGCCTCAGCGGTGCTGCTTCTGATTTTAGTCAATTGGGTAATAGGTTGTCAAAGCAAGGGATGGACGTGCATGCCTACGAGCTTCGTGGGCAGGGTAATGACCCGAGAGCCCGCCGTATTGGCGACCTGCGATCTCCGGATCTGTGGTTTAGGGATCTAGATAGTTTTCTTGGTATGGTGCGTAAGCGGCACAAGGATGTGCCGGTTTTTCTTTATGGTGAGAGCATGGGGGCGCTTATTGTGATGCATGGTTTTTCCGGGTTGTCCGATGTGAATCGCTCCTCAATTAAGGGCCTTATATACGCCTCTCCTGTCGTGGCACTTCCAGAAAGCTTGCCGCCAGTGAAGGAGTTTTTCGTGCGGATTTTAATGAAGGTTATGCCGAGATTAAAGGTATCACTTGTTAATCTTTCGGGCGGGCAAGGGGCAAAGGTCACGGGAGATTCTGACCACTGGGAACAAATGCAAAACACCAAGCACTATGTGCCTCGCTTCACATTGCGCTTCCTGAAGTCAGTGGAGGAGATGGCGTGGGGTGCCACTGATGTTGCCCGGTCTATCAAGAAGCCCGTGCTGGTTGTTTATCCCGGCAAGGATGTATTCACCAAGCCTGTGCAGGTCGAAGCATTTTTCGGGGCTCTTGAATCAGCAGACAAGACAAAGCGGCTTTTTGCCACCAGTCATCATTTGCTTGCTTTTGACAAGGAACGGGAAGCTCTTTTCAAGCTGGTTGGGCAATGGATTGGCAAGCGGTGTGTGCCACTTGAGAAAACTGAGAGTGCTAAGCAAAATCAATAATTTGTTAGCAGCATTCCCCGGTTTTTTCAGCTTCAGCATTCGGTCCTCCACAGCAGTTCTGGGCAGTGTCGGTGTCTACAGAGAAGACTGGATTGAAGATACTGCCCTTGGTTTCTGCGGGGTCGCGTAGTCTTGTCTGTGTGCAATCGAAGGTGTCGGCACTCCCGGTTTCTATCGACTGCCGGGGTTCAATGAACTCAAAGAATTCTGAATAGGGTGCTCTTCGATACATCTCGTATGTTTTCTTGCACAAGGCATAGCGCTTACCGCGTTCCATGGGGTGTCCTTCATCATCGACTACTGTCTTAAAGGGTCCCTTGTAAATAACTGCCTGCATTCCTTCAAGGCATGGCCCTTCATTTCCCTTGAAGGCTTCAACAGTCATGCTGCGAAATTCAATGCCGTTAATGGTTTGCCAAGGTTGCTCACCGAGTTGCAAAATCTGTACGCCGTGAAATCCGGCTTCCTCGAAAGCTAGAAGAAATTCATCCTCAACAAAAGCACCGGATATGCATCCGCTCCACAGTTGGGGATCATTCTGCATTTCCTCGGGTATTGGTTCATCACAAACAATATCCGAAATCACGGCGCGGCCTCCTGTTTTAAGGACCCGGAAAATTTCACTGAAGAGTGTTTTTTTGAGGGCATTATCCACCAGATTAAGGACACAATTGGACACCACGACATCAATGGTGTCATTGGCAATCATAGGCTCTTCTGATCTCATGCCAGCTGCTATGCTTTCAGCAGCAAGGTAACCGTTGGCTGTGCTGATTGGCTCGGCCTTTAGTTTCTGTTCAAACTTTTCCAGATCGAGGGCGAGGTCCTCAATTCTTCCTTTATGAAAGAGGACATTGGAATAACCTATACGATTGGCAACTAGCGGTTCATTGCGGCGGGCGACCTCGAGCATGTCATCAGTCATGTCAATCCCGATTACCCTACCTTCACTACCCACGACCTGGCTGGCGATAAAGCAGATTTTGCCGGTGCCGCTTCCCAAATCAAGAACGGTTTCGCCAGGGTGTAGATATTTACTTGGGTCACCGCAACCGTAATCCCGTTCGATCACCTCTTCAGGTATGACTTCAAGATACTTGTGGTCATAATCCACCGGACAGCAGAGGGAATCTTCCCGGGACTTGGCACCGGCTGCATAACGGTCTCGAACAGCTGTTTGGGTATTCATTGGTATTTTTTGCTACTTGATGCGGTGTTTTTCGCATATTCATGCGGGTTGATGTCCTATGCGAGTATATTCCACTGGAAATCCGTTCATTTTTCCGGCATGGGTTCGCAATGGACAATCCCTTCCTTGATGAATCTTTTGCTATTAAATGGTCCACGTTGCGAGCAGAGCACGTGGTTGCCGATATTACCCAGGCTCTTGAGAGCGCAAGCGCTCAAATTGATGAACTCGCAGTGGGGGCACAAACGGGTGAACCACTGACTTTCGAAAATACTCTGTTAGCGCTTGAGAGTGCGACGGAAACTCTAGGTATACCATGGGGACTTGTGTTGCACTTGGATGCGGTTTGTAACTCGGAGCAGCTTCGCAAGGCACAGAATGAAATGCTTGAGCCTGTATCGGCATTCTTTGCAACTGTGCCGCTTAATGCTGGCCTATGGCAACGGGTAAAGGCATATAGCGAGACTGAGGAAGCCAGTAAACTGACGGGAGCTCGCCGGCGTTTTCTTGAGGAGACCCTTGCCGATTTTCGCAACAGTGGTGCTGATCTGCCTGAAGGTGAAAAAGAGACATTAAAGAGCATTGAGTCAAAGCTTGCCGCAAAGACTCAGAAATACTCAGAGAATGTCTTGGATTCAACCAATGCTTGGGAGTTGGTGGTCGAAGAGGAGGGGCGTTTGGCCGGGCTGCCGGAACTGGCAAAGGCGGCAGCGCTTGAGAGTGCCAAGACCAAAGGCATCGGCACTGACCAAGACCCTAAATGGCGCTTTACCCTTCATGCTCCTTCTTTTCTACCAGTGCTTGAGCATGTGGATGATGATTCTCTTCGGAGAGAGGTATGGGAGGGCACTTGCGCTATTGGGGCAACCGGAGAACATGATAATACCTCGCTGATCTGGGAGATACTGCAATTGCGACAGCAGAAGGCTCAGGTATTAGGCAGGGCAAATTTTGCTGACAAGGTGCTCGAGCGCCGGATGGCTGGTGATGGAGCAACAGCTCTTAAATTTGTCGAGGATCTTCACCGCCGCACAAAGTCATTTTTCGATCGTGAGACGACAGATCTTGAAGCCTACAAGTCTGCGCAGACTGGCGGTGAGCCCGGGTGCTTACAGCCCTGGGAAGTCGCATACTGGGCGGAGAAGAAGCGCCGGCAGCAATATGAGTTCGATGATGAGCAACTGCGCCCATATTTTTCCATGGAGAGTGTTATCAGTGGGATGTTTGAAATTGCCTCGGAAATTTTCGGGATCAAGCTCAAGGAAAATTCCGGGGGAGTTGAGTGCTGGCATGAGAGTGTCAAGTTCTACGAGATTCATGACAGCGAAAGTGGCATGCATCTTGGATCCTTTTATGCGGACTGGTTTCCACGCGAGACCAAGCGAAGTGGGGCATGGATGAACTACCTGCGCACCGGTGAACCACGGGCAGATGGAACGCGCAGTCCGCATCTAGGATTGATGTGCGGTAACATGACGCCGCCAGTAGGCGATGAGGTTGCTCTGCTCAAGCACGATGAGGTAGAGACAGTTTTCCATGAATTCGGGCATCTACTGCATCACCTGCTTGGTAACGTCGAGGTAAAGTCGCTAAATGGGGTCAATGTTGCTTGGGATTTTGTCGAGTTGCCATCACAGATCATGGAAAACTTTTGCTGGGAACGCCAATCGCTGGATCTTTTTGCTCGTCATTACCAGACCGGTGAAAATATTCCGGACGCCCTTTATGAAAAAATGATTGCCGCCCGTAACTACCGTTCAGCTACTGCGATGATGCGCCAGTTGAGCCTCGGAAAGCTTGACCTTGAGTTGCACATCAACGAGGCGGCCAATGCCGATTCCTCACGTGACCTTGATGAATTAAGCAGGAAGCTTCTTGAAGGATACGTGATACCTACTCTCACGCAGCCTCCCAGCATGGCGCGCCGATTTGGCCATCTTTTCTCCAGCCCGACCGGTTATGCCGCGGCGTATTATTCTTACAAGTGGGCGGAAGTCTTGGATGCCGATGCCTTTACTCGTTTCAGGAAAGAGGGAATCCTCAGCAGGGATACAGGACGTGATTTTCGCGATAAGATCCTCAGCAAGGGGAATTCCGAGGATCCGGCCAAACTCTTTCGTGATTTTATGGGCAGGGACCCTGACCCGGAAGCATTACTGGTGCGTAGCGGGCTGGCAGGCTAAGCAAGAAGAATTGGATTGCCGGGCAATCATTTGTATCTTGGTGAATTCTCTCAGGTGGTGGCAGAGCCAGTCACTGCTATGCAATGGACCGGTTTGCGTTATTTGCCTTTGCGAAAGAAGGGAATCTTCTTGGCGGACGAAAGGGTTCTTTCCAGTTGCTTTTCAGCGGCAGGAGAAAGGTGTTCCACATTTTGTGCTTGGCCTGCCCTTGATTGCAGTTTCTGTAGCTGTTTTTCGAGAGCGTGTAACTTCGCCTGGAATTCCCTGTAGCCCTCGGCTGTCATTTTTTTTGAGCGCACGGGATTTCGTTTCATGTACATGAAGTTCATGTGCTTGATGCGGTTTTTGAGGTCCTCGATTTCAGGGGTGTCACCAATGGTTCTGCCATCTTTGATAACCCTGCCACTAATCTTGTGAATCACTTTGAATTTTTCTTTGGGCAGATCACTTGTTTTCACATGTACCGTGTCGCTGACCATGGTGAGTGCCGCTCCTCCTATGTCTCCAACCTGTTGGATTTTGGAGATAATCCAAATCTCTTTTTTGACCTGGTAAACACCATTGATTCTGATCTTGTAGTTGGTGGCTGGTGCCGTGGCACTGATCTTAAATGGCTTTTCCTGCTCGGTGGTTGCCAGCGTCGTAGCACTGACAGTCCATGGTGTGCTGATTGCAAATACCAGGAGCTGCAGCCTTACAAATGATTTCATCATATTTTTGTAACGTTCTTAGCCGCTTAATCCTTAGGTCAAAAATTGTGCAATAGCATCACTATTTGGCCGGGTCCGCTCAACGGATTTAGTCGTCAGTGTTCCGTTGCTTACACAATGGGAAGTATGCCAACAAAAAAGCCCCGCATTATTGCGGGGCTTTTTCATTCAATTGTTTTAGCTTCCTAGGTTACTTGGGAAGATTCTTTTCGTATTTAGCCGGATCAGCCTCGAAACGGCTTTTGGCACGGGTCTTGGCAAAGTAAACCTTTTTTCCTTTATGTTCGATGAAGGGACTCTTGGGATGCACTCTGGTGTCGGTGTAAACAGGACAGAAGAGCTGCTTCATTGGCTTTACATCTTTGGGGGCCACCTTTTCAAGTTGTGGTGCCTGCTCCTTGGAAACGGCTGCAAAGTAGTCGGGATTTTTATCCCACATTTTCACGCAGGTACCACAGCACATGAATACCTTGACGCCTTTGTATTCGACAAATTCCTCGGTATCGATCTCGTCCTCAATCATGATCGGGCAGAGAGTCTGCTTATCAGCAGCCTGAGCGGTGAATGCAAAGCCTGCCACGAGGCCCATGATCAGGAACAATGGATTAGTTAATTTCTTCATTGGTAATAAAAATGTTTCGTATACTTACTATATGTCTTGAGTCTACAACACATCACAAAAAAAATCTATCATTCAAAAGGAAAAACAGACCGGCGCGTGCTTTGACCCTGTTGATACTAATCATTTGTATATTTAAGAGCAATTACTCAGATTCGATCAAACGCATCGATGATTGGATTCTGCTCACGACTTCTTTTGGTGGGGGAGAGATATCCACGGTGAATCCCTGTTCGTCCTTCCCAAGTGTTTCAAGGTCTGAGAATTGTGACTT
>CALCSP010000048.1 GCA_937893785.1 uncultured Verrucomicrobiales bacterium | reverse complement strand
TCGAGTAATGCTGTCAAGCTCGGCCCGCGTTGTCGTGATTGGGGGCGGGGCTGCCGGTTTTTTTGGTGCCATTGCCTGTGCCGAGAGAAGTGGAGGTAAGCTGGATATACGCATCCTTGAAGGAGGAAAGAATGTTTTGCAGAAGGTTAGAATCTCGGGTGGAGGGCGGTGTAATGTGACTCATGATGAGGATGACCCGCGAATATTGTCGGAGTCTTATCCGCGTGGTCGCAAAGCTCTCATTGGCCCATTAAGTCGCTGGCGTCAAAGTGACACAGTTGCCTGGTTTGCTGCGCATGGGGTGGAATTACATTCTGAGGAAGATGGCAGGATGTTTCCGGTATCCAACAATTCAGCAACAGTGGTTGATTGCCTGCAACAGGCAGCTAGCGGGTTGCATATCGCCGTCGAAAAAGAGGCTGCAGTGAATAAAATCCTGATCCATCCTGGCGGAGGATTCAGAATTTTGACAGGTAGCACAGAAGAAATTTTCTGTGACGCTGTGTTGATTGCCACCGGTGGTGTTCGAAATCAATTGGCGCGTGCCCCTGTTGAGTCTACGCAGCACATTGTCACTGCTCCTGTTCCTTCATTATTCACATTTAAAATCAATGATCCAGAGCTTACCGATTTGGCTGGTATTTCGGTCAAATTGGCAAGCATCAGTGTGCCCAAAACAAAACTTTCTGTGAGTGGTCCTATGCTGGTGACGCATTGGGGATTGAGCGGTCCGGCTGTCTTGAAAACTTCCTCCTGGGGCGCCCGTGAACTTGCAGCCTGCCGTTACCGTTTTACTATCCAGGTGGATTGGTCTGGTGGCACTGAATCCGAGAATTCTCTGCGTCAGAAAATCTCTATTCAGCGGCAGTCTCACGGAGCGCGACGTGTCATGCGGACCTCAATTATGGAGGGGTTGCCCCGAAGATTGTGGGTAAGGTTGTCAGGTAAGGCTGGCCTTACTGAAGAAACACTTTGGTCGGGAATATCCAAGCAAGAGATTGGTTCATTATGTCGTGTTGTTCTTGGCGAGAGCATGCAGGTTGATGGCAAGAGTATGAACAAGGAAGAATTTGTTACCTGTGGGGGGGTGGACTTGGATGATGTCGACTTGAAGACGATGCAGAGTTTGCGCTTGCCGGGTGTCTATTTTGCCGGAGAGGTACTCGATGTTGATGGCTTGACGGGGGGGTTTAATTTTCAGAGTGCCTGGAGCACCGGTCGGATTGCCGGTGAAGCAATTGCAGAGCAATTACTTTCTTGAGGCATTGTGAAGAGTGCTCAATCAATGCACTTTGCGAGGTCAGCGACTATACCCGGATGACTTTCGGCGATGTTCTCAACTGAATCGATGTTGGTGCGGAGGTCATAGAGTTCAGTGTTGGCTATGTCACCGTTTTTAACCTTAATCACCAGGCGGTGACTGTCTGAGCGGACACTGACAGCGTCACGCCAGTAACTAATCGCATGCGAGCGAACGAAGTCCTTTTTTCCTTTGAGTAAAGGTACCAGAGAAACTCCATCTAAAGGGTGATGTGTCTTGTTAAAACCCGTTTTACAAAGATCTATCAGGGTCGGATAGATATCGATGGTTTCGGCTAGAGCATGAGTCCTGACACCCTGTTGTATTCCCGGTGCCCGTATCATCAATACACTCCGGTTAGCCTGCTCAAAGGGAGTGTGTTTTCCCCATTGCTGGCCATCTCCAAGATGCCACCCGTGATCTCCCCAGATGACGACAATCGTGTTTTCCTTTAAGCCTAGGTCTTCTAGGCTGTTTAGAACTTTACCGATCTGACGATCCACATAACGCACGCAGGCCAGATAGCCGCGACGTGCGGTCTTGGTTGCTTGGTGGCTCAATGGGCGGGTCTTTTGGTAAGGAGTTTTATATTTAAAGAATTCTCCACTGCCATGTCGATACGGAGAGATAAAGGGGTGTTTATCTGCAGGTGCCGGAATCTGAGTATTTTCGAAGGCATCCCAGTCCGGTGTGGTAGCTACGAAAGGTAGATGTGGCTTGAAAAAACCAAGCCCCATGAAGAACGGTTCAGCCGTTTTTTTCAGTGTTTTCAGTTTTTTTATGGCCGCTTCAGCCATGAGTCCATCCGGCAAATCGGTATCTTTTTTTGCAACAAATTCCAGTAGGTCAATGTGTCCTCCACCATCTTCCCGATGCCTGCCTCCGCTGTAAGCAAAAAAAACTCCCCAACCGCGTTTCCAATGCCCCATCGGTGTTGCCAATTGATTCCATGCACCAGGTAACTCTGGACGTCCGTCTCCCTTGCCGTCATAGGAAAATACACGGCCATCAGGGGTGTGTGATATTTTGCCAATGAGTATTGTTTCATAGCCCGATCGGCGAAATAATTCCGGCATGGTTTGTGCCCCCGGGAGTTCTTTCTCAATGATAGCAGTTGCCCCCGCATATAGTGCGTTGTTTTTCATTGCACCGGAATTCTTGGGTGAGCGTCCTGTAAGCAGGGCGTAACGTGATGCTCCACAGGTAGCTACCTGAACATAGTGTTTGAGAAATGTGACTGAGCTGTTTGCAAATTTGTCTAGAAAAGGTGTTTGTGCATAATGAGCCCCGTAACAACCCAGTTCAGGACGCAGGTCATCTATGGGTATAAATAAGACATTGGGTGCTCCTTGCGTTTTCGGTGAACCAACAAACAAAAAGAGCAGAAAGGGGAGTGTTAGTATTCTGAACATGCTCGAGCTCCTAAGCTTCGTATTCGCGATCTCGCAGAATACCGGGCTGCGGAACTGGGTATTTCCCGTCATTATCGGGAGTGAGAGGGGGATCAGATTTCAGAGATAGCTTGTCATTTTCAGGCCCAAACTCATGTTCATGGTTGAGAATTTCCTCATAGGTCACCACTTGTCCCGTGTGTGCGGCCATGCGGCCCATGCTGCTCACAAGGCTTGATTTGAGTCCGCGCTCGACCTCGTTATATGGGATATCGTCACGAATGGCATCAAGCAGATGTTTCCATTCTAGTTCATATGGGTTGGGTTCAGGCTTGCCCCATTTCCAGACAAGCCCTGGTTGGTTTGGCCGCCTCCAGATTTTCTCGATTTTCTGGCCCTTGTATATCCGAGGGTGTGCGGGTGTGTGGCTGGCTGAAGAGATAACCGCAGCACCTTTGCTGCCATGCGCATAGCTCGCAAACTCCTGCTTACATCCTGTTACATTGCGACCATCCATGAACAGTTTCGAGCCGTCCCTGAAAGTGTATTCAACGGAGTATGAGTCAAAGTTCTGGTCAATATAGTCTTCACGGTAATGTCGTCCGCCAATAGCTTGTGCTTCAATTGGCCAATCATTCTTCATCCAGCAGCACTCATCAATATTATGAATAAAAAAATCAGAGAACGCGCCGCCTGAGAGCCATAAAAAACTGTGGAAATTCTGTATTTGAAAGAAGAGTTCGCTTTGGTTACCGGGGTTTTTCTTCGTGCGGCAACTTGCCACTGGCCCCTGCATCCTGTAAGCCCGCATCATATTAATGTCCCCAATGGCTCCGTCCTGTATACGTTCAAAGAGTTCCCCCCTAGCATCACAGTGTCGACACATAAGGCCAACACCAACCTTAAGGTTTTTTTTCTTGGCTTCTTGATTCAGGGCAAACATTTTCCGTGTGGATGGTCCATCCGGAGTAAGGGGCTTTTCCATGAAAACATGGACTCCTTTCTCGATGGCTTTTTTGTAATGTACCCAGCGAAAGGCACAGGGAGAGGTGAATATGGCAATGTCCCCAGTTCGAAGCGTGTCGATCGCCTTTTCATAACCGTCAAATCCGACAAATTGGCGTTCCTTTGGGACATCGCAGGACGCTTTGATTTCTGGGCGCGCTCTTTGCCCGGCCAGTGAGGCATGACTCTGATAGAGCTGGTCGTTATCCACATCGGCCATTGCATAGAGTTGAACGGGAATGGATTGTTTGCTTGCCGTTATGGCATTGGCGACTGCGCCCGTGCCTCTTCCTCCACAGCCAATCAGTGCAAGCCGGATAGCATCATTTCCCTTGGAGGCATGTACATAGGGTATAGCGACACCTGAGAGAGCAGATGCAGCTGCGATTTTATTTACCTCCCTTCTGTGGAGTTTTCCTGTGGCCGTTGATTGATCGATATTTCCCATATTTCCAAGATAGAGGGATGAGGGATTTGTCCAACGTGATTTAACGGTTAATCAAAAGTGCTGGAATTTCATTCTTTTCAAGGGGCTCAGGTATCTTACGACAAAAGTTTCTTGATCTTGCGCTAGATACTGGAAATCAAACGATGCATAGTCCAAGATTCAGCGACGTTAATGCCCGAAAAAGAATCAGGAAATGAATCCATGCATGAGCTGACGGTTTTGCTCTTCACGGATATTGCCGGCTCTGTCGAGCTACAGCAAAGGCTTGGAACCGAGGCATACACCAAAGTTGTTGCACGGCATGATGAACTTATTCATGCAGCCTTTTCGCAATCCGATTCTCCTCCGGTTATTCTAAAAGAGACTGGAGATGGTGTGTTGGCAAAGTTTGTAACGGCAAGCGATGCCGTGAATGCTGCATTGCGTATTCAGGCATCGTTTCATCTCGAGCAATGGCAGATTGCGCCGATCAAGGTGCGCATTGGTATTCACCTTGGCCAAGTGACCGAGATGTCTGAAGAGATTACTGGCGACCGTCGTGCTGTTGGCATGGCTATCAACCTAGCTGCTCGGATCATGGACCTTGCTGAGCCTGGGCAGATTCTTACCACCCGTTCGGTATTTGATGATGCCCGGCAGTTTATTTCTTCGCACCCTTCGGTTGGTGATGAGAATTTCGGCATGCCCGAGTTGCAGTGGCCTGCTCATGGCAGATATCGGCTCAAGGGATATGATACTCCGCTGGATATCTTTGAGGTCGGTGCTGAGGGAATTGCTCCTCTTCAAGTTCCGTCGGGCGGTGCTAAGGCAGAACGTGATGTAGTGGCTGATGACGAAGCCATCCTTGGCTGGCGACCGGGTGCTGGGCTATCGATTCCACGTCGTAAGGAATGGATCGTGATTCGAAAGCTGGGGGTTGGCGGAAGCGGAGAGGTATGGTTGATTGAGCATAAGACAACCAAGGAGCAGCGTGCGTTTAAATTTTGTTTTGATTCTCAACGGTTACAGTCATTCAAACGAGAGTTAACATTATTGCGGTTGTTGCGTGATGCTCTTGGCAAACGCAAAGATATTGTTTCCCTTTACGAGGTTTCCATTGAGGAACCACCCTTTTATCTGGAGAGTGAATATGTAGAGACGGGGAACCTTTTTGAGTGGGCGGAGT
>CALCSP010000047.1 GCA_937893785.1 uncultured Verrucomicrobiales bacterium | reverse complement strand
TGGTGACAAAAATAAAGCGACACCAGCAAGAAGCAATAAAGAGGCTCGAATCATGACACCTTACCCCTTCTTCTTCCTGCCGCCTTTCTTGTCCTTTTTCTGCCTGCCAGAACCCTGCCTATCGCGCGCGGCAAGTTCAGTTTCCTGCCCCCTGTCCCCCTGTGAACGCATCCATTCATCAAGCTTTTTCCTTAATGTGCTCTCCACCTCTTTCACTTGCTTTTTGCCTGCAAGATTGTGCCACTCATAGGGATCCTTTTCGAGGTCATACAACTCAATCCCGTCCCGGTTGACGTAGCGGCTCACCTTGTCTGCCGCGTCATCGTCTCCAGCTTCAGCCTTGGCAATCCAGCTTTTGAATTCGCGCGATTTCGTGCACGCATTCCGGAACTCGATCTCGGGAGTAAAGTTGAGAATATACTTGTAACGCTCTCCCCGAACAGAACGTATACCAAATGTGTCAGACCCGTTGATAATCCCCCGTGTCGTCATCTCTGCATAGACATAATCCTTATGCCGGTCTGCCTGCCCTCTTATGACCTGTAAAAAACTCCTGCCATCAAGAATCGGGGCAGGTTTGCCGCCAGCTAATTCTATAAAAGTCGGCACCACATCGACGTATTCCACCATCGCTGTAGTCGTGGACCCCATCTTCACATTCCCCGGCCAGCGCACCACCATCGCACTTTGTACTCCGTTTTCATAGCATGTCCACTTTGCAAACGGGAACGCGTTTCCCTGCTCGCTGACAACCATAACCAATGTGTTGTCTTGCAACCCGTGCTTGTCTAAGAGCTTGAGCAGCTCTCCAACTTGCCAGTCATAATAACTAACCTCGGCAAGATAACGCACAAAGGCATCTCGCATCTCTGGAGTATCCACAAAGTAAGGCGGCAGCTTTACCTTTGTTGCATCATACTGGGACGCATCACCCTTATTCCAAGGAGAATGAGGCTCGTTTGAACAGGCAAAAAGACAGAACGGTTGTTTCTTGCTGCTACACTCACCCAGTATACGATCAATAGCCTCGAAATCGGGGTTGTTTCCCTTAGAGGAATACTCGAAAGGGAAAACCTCTTTTGGCTTGATATGAGTCTTACCACTCAGCGCCACCCTGTAGCCCAATGGTTTCAGGTAATGAACGACACTCTTTGTTCCCTCCTTGGCAAAAGTATGATTGGGGTAAGCTCCACTTTTTACCGGGTAAAGCCCCGTGTAGAGGTTGTGCCGGGTTGGTGAACACATCGGGGCAGCCTGGAAACATCGCTCGAACTTTAAACCCTCAGATGCCAATCTATCGATATTCGGTGTCTTTGCCTGTCCTCCATAACAGCCTATATCCCTAAAAGTACAATCATCCGCAATAATAAAGAGAAGATTGGGCTTTTCCTCAGCATGGCACGCCCCAGAAAAGTGAATAAACAAGAACAACAAGTAAAACAATCGCATCGCTCATAGTGCCCTATACCTTCAATGGTTGCAATGCCAAGAGCAATGATGCCTTAAATATGGTAGAATATCACAATGAGTAGCCTTACCTCCATTACCGGGCTTGAGACAAATGAACTCGAGACGCGCTTAAACCAGTTGGAGCAACCTGGTTACCGGGCTGCTCAAGTGCTCGACTGGATTTATGCCAAGGGAGCCTTGGATTTCGAATCCATGACAAATCTTCCTGCAACTTTACGCAAAGAACTTGCCAATCACTTCACGATTAGTCCGCTACACGCAGTGGAGGGCAACCGTTCAGGTGACACTACCCGCAAATATCTCTTTAAACTGCAAGATGCACGGTATATCGAAACGGTCTTAATCCCTGCTTCTCCAGCACTCTACGGATCAAAATCAGACCGTTACACGCTTTGTGTTTCCAGCCAAGTCGGTTGCGCCTACGGTTGCAAGTTTTGTGCGAGCGGTCTGGATGGTTTTACTAGGAACCTCGAAGCCGGCGAAATTACTGCGCAAGTTCTTGCAGTCAGCAGGCAATCCGGAAAAAAAATTAACAACATCGTTTTCATGGGCATGGGAGAACCCCTGGCAAACCTGAAGAACCTGCTGAAAGCCATCTCCATCATTAATGCTCCTTGGGGAATTGGTATTGGAGCCCGTCACATGACAGTTTCCACAAGCGGACTGGCTCCCCAAATCAGAAAATTCGCCGATTACCCCCTTCAGGTTCGGCTTGCTGTTTCTCTCCACGGTGCAAGCGACGAAGTGCGTGAAACAATCATGCCAGTGAACAAAAAATATCCCATCGATGAACTGCTGGATTCCCTACACTATTACAACTCGAAAAAG
>CALCSP010000046.1 GCA_937893785.1 uncultured Verrucomicrobiales bacterium | reverse complement strand
TTTTGGAAATTCACAGGATCACCATGAATGACGGGTTGCCCATCTTGAGTGCATAAATCGAGGTGAAAGGTTGCAGTGCGATAATTCCCACCATTAAAAAGCTTTGGATTTCGTTCATCATTACCTCTGTAAAAGACTGCATTCACACGTGGTGAGATTTTCGGACGTGATGGTAAAGGGGGGTCTCCATATTCAACAAAGGTTGTGTAATGTACGGCGTGTTCAAGCCTTGAGTCTTTGATCGATTCAATTGTAATGTGATGCAAGACATGGGCAGAAAGAGTCTCTGCAGCGAGTATTAGCATTGCCCATGCTGGCAGAGCCTTTCTCTTTAGAAGTAATTTTGTATAACAAACAATACGATTCTTTGGCGTGAATTTTCGAAGTCCCCAATGCATTAGTAATACAAAAATGAAGAGAATCATCACAGTTGAAACGCCAGCGGCTTTCGCTGCAATGTTCCAAAGGCTATCAAACACTGCCTTTGCTTTTTCGATATAAGTGATGTTATTCCCTGAATGCTCTGCCTTTGGTTTGATTTGAGGTAAATACAAATCCGGTGAGCTGTTGAACTCCTCGATGCACTCCGCACAACAAAAATAGACTTTCTGGCCAGCGTGCATGGTAAAATACTTTAAGTTTACAGTCCTTGTAGGGTCCACCGGGCATTTTTGGGTAATTTCCGCAGATTGACCGTTGCCAAGCATGGAAAAAGCAAACATAACGATCCATGCCGTATAAATGAATGAATGGAGGAATTGCATTCTTTGTTTCTTGTTCAATCTTATTACGTTGTCTAAGGTTCGCAAGTTATGCCGCCTGAAAATAGTTAAGATATAAGCAAGAGAGTTCGAAATTCATTTAAGAAGGAATTAGATTAAATTGAAATGAAAAGATTGACCCAGAGTTTATTTTGTATGTTACCTCTGACGCTATGGCTACAGCCAGTCTCGGCGGATAACTGGCCTGCGTGGCGCGGTCCAACTGGTAATGGTATCGGCAACCCGGGTGACTACAGTTGGAAATTTTCACCTACAAGCAATGTTTCCTGGAAGGTGTCCTTGCCGGGCAAGGGTAGCTCAACTCCGGCAGTTTGGGGAGACTCTATTTATTTAACGGTGCCGATAGAAGGTAAGGACGGTGTTATTTGTTATGACCGAGCAGGAAAGAAAAAATGGCAAGTTACGCTTGGAAGTGAACGACCGGGTAAGCACCGGAACGGTAGTGGTAGTAATCCTTCGCCGGTAACTGACGGCGAACAAGTTTTCGTCTATTACAAGACAGGCACTCTTGCAGCGATTGATACGCATGGTAAAATCAACTGGCAATTCAATCTCCAGAAGGAATTCGGCAAGGATTCATTGTGGTGGGATCTTGGTACATCCCCAGTAATTGCCGGAGATCTTGTTATTGTGGCAGTGATGCATGAATACGAAGGAGGCAATCCTAATGAGTCGATGGACTCATACATTGCAGCTTTTTCGAAGAAGAACGGTAAGCTGGTATGGAGAGTAAATAGAACCTACAAAGTAACCAAGGAGACTGGTCAATCCTACACAACTCCGCTCGTCACAGGGACAAAAGGAAATGAAACTATTATTACCTTTGGCTCTGATCACCTCACTGCACACAGGGCAGCTGATGGTAAATTGCTATGGGATTGTGGCGGTTATAACCCCAAAAACAAAGAGTATTGGAGGGTTATAGCTTCGCCGTCAATATCGGATGGTATCGTTGTTGTCCCCTATGGAAGGAAGGGATACTTCGCAGGGGTTAAAGCTTCGGGGCAGGGGGATATCACTGAGACTAACCGGTTGTGGGAGCACAATGTTGGGGCTGATGTTCCCAGTCCCATCGCTGCTGATGGCAAGGCTTACCTTATTACTGACCGGGGTCAGGTCTTCTGCTATGAACTGAAGACCGGTAAGGAGCTTTGGTCACAGAAGTTGCCGCGTGGAAGTGCCAGCTACTACTCATCGCCTGCTTTAGCGAGAGACCTAATGATTCTTGCGCGGGAAGATGGTGTGGTAATGACCATGCGTTTGGGGGAAGCCGGCTTTAAGCTTCTTGGAGAGAACGACATGGGAGAAAGAATTATTGCTAGCCCCGTTCCGGTTGATGACATGATTCTTCTCCGAGGTGATAAGCACCTGTTCTGTATTGGCAAATAACTTGTCAGCAATCCGGCAGTGATCTTACATAGTGTCTGACTTCAAATTGATCAAACTGCTTGATCAATTTGTAGTCACCAAAAGTATTCTCAAATTCTGGGAATTTTGTGTCACCACTGTATTCTTGGTGAATGTAACTGAGGAACAATTCCGAGATGTGCGGCATTAAAGATTCATAAACCTGAGCGCCTCCGATTACATATAATTCACCAGTAAGTCCGAGATCCGCTGACAATATTTCCTCAATTGACTTTACTAAGATTGTGCCCGCGTGTGCCCTTTGAAGACTTTTACTGATAATGATATTTTTTCTGTTAGGTAAGGGGCGTCCAATAGAGTCAAAGGTTTTTCGGCCCATGATAACTGCATGACCACTGGTTAGTTCTTTGAAAAATTTAAGGTCCTCAGACAAGTGCCATGGCAGTTGTCCATTTTTGCCGATGACACGATTGCTCGCCATCGCGGCAACAGCGATCAATTTCAAGTTATTGCCTGAGACCATTAGACTGCCACTGGGGCGGGAATGCTGGGGTGTGGGTCATATCCCTCAAGAGTGAAGTCATCGAAGCAGAAGTCTTCAATGTTCTTAATTAGTGGATTCAATTTCATCCTTGGCAATTCTCTGGGTTCTCTTGAAAGTTGTTCTTCAACTTGTTCAAGGTGGTTTGTGTAAATGTGAAGATCACCAAATGTGTGAACGAATTCTCCACCTTTAAGACCGCAAACTTGAGCTATCATCAGCGTGAGGAGAGAGTAAGATGCAATGTTGAACGGGACACCCAGAAACAAGTCGGCGGAACGCTGGTAAAGCTGGCAACTTAAAAGTTGTTCTTTGCTGTCGACATAAAACTGGAAGAAGGCATGGCAAGGCGGGAGTGCCATTTTGTGCAATTCCCCAGGATTCCATGCGCTGATAATGTGACGTCTTCCTGTTGGGTCTGACTTGATGCCTTCAATTAGATTGGTTAACTGGTCGACAAACTTTCCATCCGGTGTCTTCCATCTCCTCCACTGCTCCCCATAGACAGGGCCAAGATTTCCGTCTTCATCAGCCCATTCATCCCATATGCTTACCTTGTTATCCTTGAGGTAGGAAATATTGGTGTCTCCTTTTATAAACCATAGCAATTCATGAATAATGGAGCGTAGATGCAGTTTTTTTGTTGTTAGGCATGGAAACGTTTCGGTGAGATCAAAGCGAGCCTGAGCTCCGAATACGGAGTATGTTCCAGTTCCGGTTCGGTCTTCGCGTAATTGACCTTTTGTGCGAACCAGTTTCAGCAAGCGGTGGTATTCATGCATGGAGATTAATAGGGGGGCGGTTTGTGTGGCATATATCTATCATTAGGAGGTTAGGTGGCGTTGATTATATCAACGCTATGCGTGCTAATAATTTTCCCAGTTTGCTGCAGTAAGATCGTCACTGTCTCCAAAGAGCCCATTTTCTCCAGAAGAAACAACCGTAGGCCTTGTGCCGCTTATTTTAACCTGCAGAGGGCGCTGCCAGAGGTCTATCATCTTGTTGTCTCTTATAACGATTGAGTCTTGTGGTATATATTTCTTATTTCTCGTGTTTGTTCCGAGTAGGATTTTTGCCATAGTTTCGTTTTTACCCTCAGGATAAACGCCAAAGTCGTTTTTGTACTCATCAATTGCCAGTTCGATAATTCCGATGATGCTCGCTGTTCCTTTCTCCTGGTATGCAGGCATGAAGAAAAATCGCAAAATTACCGACGCAACAAGTATGGCTAACGAGGCAGCGATAATAAATATGACGCACCCCCTCTGCATTACATAAAGTTTATACTGCTTTTTTAAGTATAGAAGATGTTATTTTTCCACTTTGAGGACCGCACTCATTAGTCTCCAGTGGCCAGGGAATGTGCAAATAATTGGGTAATTTCCGGGCTTATCTATAGTAAAATTGAGGACTTCTTTAGATCCCGGGTTGACCAACTTTGTTGAGTAAAGGATATCTTCACTTTTTGGAACATAGCCTTTTTTCATGGCTTGCGGGTCGGTCAGCATCGCGTCCGCAAGTGCGCCAACCTTTGCAGTTGTGCCGGGTTTAAGTATTAGCAGATTGTGCTGAAGGACATCGGGGTTCTTGAACGTTAATTCGATGGGTTGCCCTGCTTTAATCTTAAGTTCAGGCTTGGCAAATTTCATGGTGCCAGGAGGTGTTCCTTGAGCGCTGAACTCAATTTTTAGAGCGGCTGAGGCTTTCTTCTCATCAGCTAATGTGGGCATAATAATGATTGCGGTGCTCAAGAGGCTTAAAAATAGCTTTTTCATTGTTTATTGGTTTTTACTAGGTGTGTTTGATTGGTGTAAGTGTTCATTGCCAATGAACAGAATGTCTTATCAGAGCTGCTTATAGAAGCCCGGACTGATCTCGATATTTTCTGTGCCATTGTCTGTATACATCTGGCGATATTTCCGAGGGCTTGATTTCACTCCTGCCTCCCCAGAAAACGTTTGTATAATGGATATCAATATTTTTAGAAGCTAGGTGATCATCGATGGCTTTTTTGTGCTGTAGAATTAGATCTTTGTCTGTTCCATGTACAACTCCCATTATGTTAACATCACCGAAATCTGGGCCGCCCTCTCTCCAATAACAGTGTGTTAAGATATGATGGCGTCCTATCTCTGATCCTGCCAGTTGTTGTTCACCTTCGTTTACCCTCCAGTGAAACAAACCGTTGAATCTTGTCACTCGCTTGCCTTTCTCTGATGGTTTTACGTGTTCTAGAAAAGTTGAAAATCTTCCAATCACTTTCTTCTCGTCAAGCGTCTTTGCTATTTGGCAAAAATCTGACAAAGAGACACCCGCTTTTGCGGCACGTCCTTGCCACGGGTTAGGGGTGATTTCTTCGGGTTGCAGTTCTTCCTTCAGGGAGAGTAGGACATTCCACTCTTCGGGTTCAAGTTGAACAGTTGCGGTTGTTTGCATTTCAGCCAGGCTTGAAGATTTGTCTCCTGGCTGCATTGCTTTTCGGCGAACATGTCCGACCCCAAGTGTGAAAATACCATTTGCCGGCATTAAAATAAACTTATCGGCTCCAACTAACCTTTTGAGAACATTGGCATGATCTTCCAAGCTTTCCCCCTGAGGAACTTTTAGGGTAGTCCAAAGTTTATATTGAGAGCCTGTTATTTTCTGGTCAGTTGATCGTATGACAACATGTCCACTAAAAGGGTCATTGTTGAACATAAAATCAAATCCTGCATCGAGTCTAGAAGGGTCAATCTTCCATGCGCAAAGTGCTCCGTGTGCCAGTTTTGTTGCCAGTAGAGTCTGCCTAACCCGGCGAATAACGCCAGCTTCAAGCATCGCGGTGATACGTTCTATTACAATATCCAGCTCGACTCCAGAAGCTTCTGCAATAGCATGAAAGGGCTGCTCTTGGAAGCCGCTAACCATGTCCTCAGATACAGATAATATCTTTGCATTAATATTATCATCAAATTCAATGGGAATGCTCATGTTATCTAATGGAAGTATTAAAGTCCTAGTCGCCTGAACAATTCATCTAATGGTAGCTGAATGCCAATATAGAAATCGCCAAATTCTCCATATTTTACGGTGACCTCATCAAAACGCATTCGGTAAACGATTTCTTTAATTTCGTAGCTATCTTTACTGAAGAGAGTGACTCCCCATTCCGATTCATCAAGACCAACAGAACCTGTTATTAACTGCCTGATTTTACCGTGCCACTGACGACCAACACGCCCGTGAGCAGCCATAAGCTTTTTACGGTCTTCATGATCCAGCGCATACCAGTTGTTTACTTCTCCACGACGTTTACCCATGCTGTAAAAACAAAAAATAGGCCAGTCCGGCAAGTTTGGGTATAACTTGTCGTGCGCATATTTTTCAATACGCACAGTAAATTCATCAAGAGCGTTCTTGAATTCTTCATCGCCTTCCTGAAGTCCCTGCTCACCTTTAAGTGTGTTTTCAGCATACTCTTCAGGAGAAGTCATATATTCACCTGTTTCAGTTAAGGACAAGTAGCTGTAACAAGGGGTGAGTATATCAGGCCCAAGTGAGCGAGTGATCATCTTTTCGAACCTGTTTGCAGTGTGCAGATCAGGAGTAAGCAGCATGAATGCAATGTCTGCTTTGGGGGTTACTATACTGAATGTGAGTAATTGAGTTTTCGGAGTGCTACGTATTTGCTGTATGAGCTTTGAAAGTTCAGTCTTTGCATTGAGTTGAGATTCATCATCCATCATTGACCATTGGCCATGGTCAATCTGGTAAAACAGGTGTAATACATGCCAACCTTCTTTAGGTTCGAGGCAGTCGTAAGAGTTTTCCTGTGCTTGGTCTTGAGGTTCTTGCGGGTTCATGGTTGGTGATGGAGATAAAAAAATGCATTCAGTTACTTCACAATCCACATCAACGGGACTGGAAACATCGGCGATAGAGTATTAGCGGCGCTCTGCGGTTAAACGATATTGGCCTATCTGGGCCCAGTTTATCTGGTCGCTGCTTTCGTTAATGGTTGCTGTCCAGTACTCGTTTGATTCAAGGCCCGTTTCTAATTTATGATCAGTAAATTCAACGTCATTAGCCATTCCGGATGTGCCATGCGCACTAAATTTTCCTACAGAAGTAATTTCTTGAATATGGCTATCACCTCTTATTTTACCCAACTCGTCTCTGAAAATTATTTGTAATGCGCCAGTGCCTTTTATTGATTCGATTTGAATAACAGGGAGGATATTGCTTCCTTCCTGAACTCGATCATTTGAGTTGGCATCTCTCCAATAAAACTGGATTCCTTCGAGCTTAAGAAGTTTTCCGGTGGCTGTTTCTGGGACCGTTGTTAAGGTAGCAGTTGCTGATTGGCGGTAATCATTAACGAGGCTACTGATTTTCATG